>CAMOEO010000005.1 GCA_946612175.1 uncultured Verrucomicrobiota bacterium | reverse complement strand
AGGCCGACGCCGTGAAGGTCTTGTCCGACCCGGTCGCCGCGAGGGCGTCCACGGCGGCGCGCTTCGGCGACGACGAGTCGCCGAGGCTCACGAGGATGCGGCCGTTGGCGTCGGAGGCGCCGCCCCGGTCCGAGACCCGGCGCGAGCCGCCGACGCGGCCGGCCGCCTGGGCGCTGGAGTTGGCGTGCGTCACGCCATCGAGCGCGTTCGTCGTCGAGTCGGCGACGGTCTGGACGCCGTCGCCGCCCTCGCCGAGGTGCCAGACGCCGGTGTAGTCCTCCCAGGCGTTGTCGGCGCAGACGACGGAGCCGTTCTTCGAGGAGCGGTACCACATCGAGAACTCGGTCCCGTTCACCATCCGCGGGAGCGTGACCCAGACGAGCGACTCGCCGGTCGGGTCCCACGTGTCGATCTCGTGCGGGATGCCGTTGCCGGCGGCGTCGAGGAAGCACAGGTCGGCGCCCGCAACGTCGCCGGGATTGTAGAAGTCGGAGTAGGAGAAGCCCGTCGGGGAGCCCGCGGAGAGCCGGACGAGCACCGGGAAGTTCGTGAGCTCCTGCGAGCCGGTGTAGCCGGTCACGGTGAACTTCACGCCGCGCGAGAACTCCGCCACGTTCGGGTCGGGACGCTTGAAGCCGATGCCGGTCATGAACGTGCCGGCCTTGACGGTCGTCCGGCCGAGGTTGTTCGAGGCCATGAAGGCGTAGTCGTAGTCCGCGTCCTCCACGAGGCCGATGAGGCTGCGCGTGCGCGAGGCGCCCTCCGCGAGGCCCGTGGCGACGAGCGTCCAGGCCGGGAGCGCGTCCCCGGCCGGGGCGTAGGCGAAGTAGAGGTCGCAGGAAGAGGCTTCCGCGCCCAGCGAGTCGACCGTGGCGACCACGTCGACGGCGTCGAGGTCCACCAGCAGGGACGCGGTCGAGAGCTGCGGATTGCCGCTGGCCGAACTCGGGCCGGCGGTGAGGAAGGCGCCGCTCGCCATGGAGTCGTATTCGGCCTTCATCCGGTCGCCGGACGCCACGCCGTTGTAGATGCGGAGTTCGTCCATGTCGCCGACAAACGAGTCCTTGCTCGCCGTGTACGCGTAGGAGCCGAACGTCCAGGAGTCGGCCGTGCTCACGAGGTTGCCGACGCCGGACGTCTTCCGGTTGTCCTGCACGCCGTTGAAGTAGGTCGTGAGCGACACGCCGCTGTCGTAGGTCATTGCGGCGTGGGCCCATTCTCCGTTCGGGAGGATGTAGTTGCCGGAGGAGAACTGGTGGGAGCCGTTGGCGGCGACGGAGATGTAATTGCCCCCCTCCTGGAGCCACAGGAAGCCGTTGCCGCTGTTCCAGCCCGGACGGCTCGCGGCGAGGACGTGCGTGCCGTTGTTGTTGCCTCCGTTGCCGTTGCGCTTGAACCAGGCGGAGACGGAATACCTGCCGGTGTCGGCGAGCTTGGCCGAGGGCTTCGTGACGTTGACGCCGATGGCGTTGGCCGCGCTCTTCCGGATGCCGCCGCCGACCTTGCCGGCGTCCGCGTTCGCCGCGACGGACTCCGAGCCCGCCGAGGCGGTCTGGCCGCCCGCAACGGAGTTGGCGATCGAGCCGCCGCCGTGGACGACGGCGACGTAGTTCGTCCAGACGTCCTCCGCCGAGGGGGCGCCGGGGGCGGACGCATTGTAGAACATCGTGAAGAACGTGCCGTTCGTCACGGTCGGCAGGCCGACCCAGACGAGCGACTCGCCCGCCGTGTCCCACGTCTCGATCTCGTGCGGGATCAGCTTTCCCGTCGCGTCCGCGAAGCGGATGTCGGAGCCGCCCGCCGCGCAGTCGGCGTAGGAGAACGCGAGCGGCGAATCGGCGGCGAGGCGCACGAGGACCGGGAAGTTCTCGAGAACCTCCGCGCCGGTGTAGCCGGCCACGGTGAACTTCGCGCGGTAGTTGAAATGGGCGGGGTTCAGGCAGCCGACGCCGGCCGTGAAGGTGCCTGTCCGGACCGTTCCCATCCCCAGGTCGTTCGTGGCGGCGAAGGAGTAGGCGTAGACGGTGCCGATGTCGAGGCCCTCGAGAAGGCGCGAGACGGTCGCGCCCTCCGCGAGGGCCGTGCCGACCTGCGTGTAGGCCAGCGGCGTGCCGTCGTTCGGTCCGTAGGCGAAGTAGAGGTCGCAGGACGAACCGCCGCCGAGCTCCGTGACGGTGGCGCCGACGGACTGGCTTTCGAAGTCCACCTGGCGGTCGGAAACCGAAATCGTCGGTGCGGAGGGGACGCGTGTCGAGAAGGTTCCTTCCGCCGTCGTCGACAGGGGGCTGGGAAGGTCGTTCACCGCGGTGAAGACGTAGCGGTAGGTCGTGCCGGTCGCGAGGCCGGTGAGGTTCGTGGACAGCATCTGCTCGTCCGTCCCGGCCGCCGCGAGGACGATCGGCGCCGAAAGCGCTCCGCCCTCGGGGCCGTAGGCGAACGAGACCGCGGCGGACGTCGCGCCTTCGCCGACGGTGGCCAGCAGGACGGAAACCTGCGCGTCCGTGTAGCCCGGCGTCACCGTGGCGTGGGAAAGGAAGGGCGCCGCGCCGCCGATCCGCGGGCCGGCCGTCAGGAAGTCGGCCGCGTGCTGCGTGGCGTAGGTCGCGGCGATCCAGTCGGCGGACTTGAGGCCGGTCGAAAGCCGAATCTCGTCCAGATCCCCCTTGAACGCCTGGCCCCACTGGTTGTTGCCGAGAAACATCTCCGTGGAGTCCACCTTGTTGTTGGCGTCGCCGGCGCCCCTCGTCATCACGCACTGGCCGTTCACGTAGAACTTCAGGCCGTTGTTGTTCGTGTTGATCTTGAACGTCGCGGCGAAGTGCCACCAGGTGTTTACGTCGGGGAGGACGCCGCTCGCGAGGTCCATGTGGTGGTCGGCCTTGCCGGGCGTCGTCAGCGTGACGCGCGTGGCGTTGGCGATGCGGAGGGAGACGAACAGGTTTTTCCCGAACATGGCGGCGCCATCGCTCATGTCGCCGTATTGGGTCGGCCGGCACCAGCCCTCGATCGTGAAGCCGCCGGTGAGCTGGGAGTTCGGGAGAACCTCGCCGCAGGTGATGCCGTCGCCGGTGGTCGTGCGGGGAAAGTTCACGGCCGCGCCGAGCGGGCCGTCCACGACGGAGAGGTTGGACGTCTGCTTCCTGCCGTCGAACCCGTTCGGCGACGAATCGGCGGGGTCCACCGAATCCATGTGCCAGACGCCCTTGTAGTTCGCGCCGCTCCAGACGGAGCCGTCCGTCTGGCAGGCGGGCTGCGCCGCGACGGACGCGTCGCCGTAGTGCATCGTGAAGGTCGTGCCGTTCGTGACGACGGGGACGCAAACCCAGACGAGCGACTCGCCCGCCGTGTCCCACGTGTCGATCTCGCGCGGGATGACGTTGCCGCCGTCGTCCGTGAACGTGAGATCCGCGCCGCCCGCCGCGCAGTCGGAGTAGGCGAAGCCGACCGGCGAACCGGCGGCGAGGCGCACGAGCACGGGGAAGTTCGCGAGCGCCTCCGTGCCGGCGTAGCCGCTCACGGTGAACTGCACGGAGTACGGGAAGTCGTCCGCGCGGGCGCAAAGCGCCGGGACGAGCAGGGCCGCGAGAGCGGCGAGGGCGAGTTTTTTCATGGGGTCGGGTTGTTCGTCGGAATGTTGGAAGGACTACCAAAGGAGCAGGAACGTGCGCGGGGAGGCGGCGCGGCCGGCGAGGTCGAGCAGGATCTGCCGGGCGGCGTCCGTGTCGGCCGTCTCGGCGCCTTCGACGCCGTACTGGAACGCGCCGGCGATGCCGGAGAGCGCCGGGATCGTGCCGAGCGGGTTGGCCATGCGGTCGATCTGGAAGCCGCTGGCGGTCTGGACGAGGACGTTGTCCTCGATCGTCCCGTCGACGGTCAGCGCAGGCGAATCGGCGGCGACGGCGAAGGAGAACGTCGGCGTGGCGCCGGACGTGTCGGAGTTGTAGGCCTGTCCGAACCGGTAGGACGTCGAGACCATCTGGAGCGGCGCCGCGGCGTAGCCGCCGACGGGGACCCGGAACTCGTAGACCATGGGCCAGGACTGCGCCCAGCACGTGAACGCGCCGTCCGTCGTGTACTGCTTCAGGAGCGGCGCCGTGCCGCACAGCCGCACCTTCATGCCGGGACCGTCGGCGTCCGCCGGAATGTAGAACGACTTGGCGTTCACCGTCGAGTCGTCGATGGTGACGACCGTGTTCGTGCCGCCGATCGACATCTTGCTCGAGAACGTCGCGGTGGAGCCGTTCAGGAAGTCGACCGTGGCGTAGGGCGAGGCGATGGTCAGCTCCGAGACGTTCGAGAGCGTCGCGCCGGAGAGACGGAACGTGAAGTTCGTCGGGCCGGCGGTGTTCTTCGACGGCGTCCAGACGCCGTTGGACGAGCGGTTGAGCGTCATGTCGCGGAACTCGAGGACGGCGTTCTCCTTGGCGCAGTTGTCCGGCAGCGTCGAGACGTTGAGGCGGCTCGTCGACGCGCCCTGCCCGACGAATGTCACGGACGCGGGGTTCGCGCCGAAGAAGACCAGGGTGCCGACCGTGTACGGACCGGGAACGGAGACCGTGACGGGACTGGCGAGCGTGCAGTTCGCGAACGACGCCGTGGCGGTGCTCGTCTGCGGGTAGCCGCGGCCGTCGTCGGAGCTGCAGCGCCAGTGAGCGGAGTCGTCCCACGCGCCGTTCCAGTCGCCGTCGACGGGCTGCCACGTGTACACGGCCTTATCCTCGGGCAGGACCGTTCCGCTCTGCGTGCTCGTCCACGCCTGGCCGGTCGGGACGCCCTCCGCCGTGGCGCACTCGTTGGAGCACATGAGCTCCCAGCCGACGTTGCCCCAGCCGCTCGCCAGATGCGTCGCGGTGAACGCGGTCGAGGCCGCGCCGGGCGTGAACGTCGCGACCGTCTCCCATTCGCTCCATCCGCCGTCGTTCCAGCGGGCGAGGATCGTCGTCGTGCCGGCGCCGACCGTCGCAAGCGAACCGCTCACGGAGACGTTGCGCTGGTTCGCGCCGGTCGTGGCGGCGGTCATGGCGGAGGCGCCGGGCGTCGTGAAGGAGCCGACGTCCGTCGCGATCGCGACGCCGGCGCTGTTGCGCGCCTCGACGCACCAGTAGTAGGTGACGCCGGCCGTGAGGTTCGAGATCGCGAGCGAGAAGGGCTCGCCCGCCGCGACGGGCATCGGGTCCTGCTCGGTCATGCGCGAGACGTTCGCGGAGGTGCCGACGAGCGCGTAGACCTCGCAGCCCGTGATCGGGTCCTCGCCCTCGCCCGCCGTGCCGAAGCTCGTCACGGTGCCGGAAACGCGCGCGAAGACGCCGTCGACCGCGGAGAGCGAGACGGTGCCGAGGACGGGGATCGTCGGATCGCCCGGGACGACGCCCTCGTATTCGGGGATGTGGATCGGGACGATTTCGTCCGAGAGGCCCTGCGCCGTGCCGTTGTCGGCCATCGCGCGCAGGTAGATCGTCGTCTGGTCGACGGGGACCGTGATCTCGAACGTCCCCGTTCCGACCGCGTCCTGCGCGACCTTGACCGAGTGCGTGAGCGAGTTCGCGGCGTAGCCCCACTTGACGTAGACGTCGGTGACGTCTTCGCCTTCGCCGGCCCACGCCACGCGCCAGGTGCCGGTGATCCTGAGGTCGCCCGCGTAGGTCGCGCCCGTGAGCGAGACGACGGGCTCGGCCGAGCCGGCGCCCGTGCCCTGCACGGTGTAGCGCACGATCACGACGCCGCTGCCGCCGTTCGCGCCCTGGTAGGAGCCGTTCACGTCGCTGCCGCCGCCGCCGCCGCCGCCGAGGCCGTTCTGGCCGGCGACCGCGGCCGGGCCGAACGACGGGTTCGTCGCGCCGCTCGGGACGGCCATGCCGCCCGTGCCGCCGCCGCCGTCGCCGCCGCCGCCGGGCGAGCCCATGTTGGAGGCGTTGCCGGCCTGGACGCCGCCGCCGCCGCCGCCGCCCGCGTACCACGTGGGCGTGCCGGAGATGTCGGTGAGGAAGCCCTGGCCGCCGGAGCCGCCGGAGGGTGGGCTGTCGAGCGAGCCGTCGCTGCCCGGGCGGCCCGCGCCGCCGCCGCCGCCGCCGGTGGAGTTGTTGCCGTTGACGCCGCGGATGCCGCCGGCGTTGCCCTGGCCGGCCGTTGCGGCGCCGACCGCCGTCGAGCCCGAGCCGGCGCCGCCGCCCGAGCCGCCGGCCACGCCCGCGCCGTTCGACGGGCCGTTGCCGCCGGCGCCGCCGCCTGCGGCGGTCACGCTCACGCCGGCGCCGACGATGGAGGAGTCGCCGCCGTTGGAGCCATAGACGTCCGCAGAGGCCGAGGCGACGCCGCCCGTGCCGACGTTGATCGCGTAGGTCGCGCCGCCGGAGACGGCGAGCGCCGCGTCGTAGACCAGGCCGCCCGCGCCGCCGCCGCCGCCGCGCCGGTAGCCGCCGGGGCCGCCGCCCGCGACGACGAGCGCCTGGATGCTCGAGACGTAGTCCGGCGGGGTGAACTCGAACGCGGTGGCGTCCGACCCGGGTTCGACCTCGAAGACGTGGACGTAGTCGTTGCCGACGCGGTAGCGCTCGCCGCCCGTGCCGCCGGCGCCCGTGCCACCGGTCGTGAAGGTGCCTTCGGCGATTTCGGAATCGACCGGGGTCTCCAGGTTGTTGACGGCCTTGATCTTGTAGGAGTAGGCCGTCTCGGGGTCGAGGCCGGTCACCGCCTTCGAGAAGGCGTCACCCGCCTCGAGGCCTCCCGCGAGGAGCGTCCACGCGGCCGGTTCCTCGTCGGCCGTCTCCCAGACCTTCGCGTAGACGGTGCATTCATCCGCCGCGCCGCCGCAGTTGCCGATCGAGCCGGAGAACTGCACGTATTTCGCGCCCGAGTCGGAGAGCGCGAGCGTCGCGATCGGGCGGGGCGTCTCGGCGAGCGAGACGACCGCATCGCCGTTGAGGAACGCGGGGTCGTTCACCGTGTCGTAGTCGGCCTTCACCCAGTCGGCGCCCATGTCGCCGCGGCGGAGGCGGACTTCGTCCAGTTCGCCGTTCATGGAGCCGTAGCCCGAGCTCGTGGTGCCGCCGAAGGCGAGGTCCGACGAGCCGTTGACAGGCTCCTGCCCGTTGCTGGAGTTCAGCGCGCCGGTCCACTTCTTCGCGCCGCCGTCGTAGTAGACCGTGTAGGTCGTCTTCGTCCAGACGATGTCGATCTTGCGCCAGGTGTTGTTCGCGGTGGTGTCCACGCTTACCGATGCGGACTGGCTGTCCGCCGTGCCGGCCGAATACACGCGGATCGGAGAGTACCAGCTCGAGCTGTTGGCGTTGAACTGCACGCCCCACGCGCCGTACTTGTCGTCCTTCTTGCGGCCGATCAGGTAGGCGTAGTCGGTGCCGCCGCGCGGACGGAACCATGCCGACGCCGTGAAGGTCTTGTCCGACCCCGTCGCCGCGAGGGCGTCCACGGCCGCGCGCTTGTCCGCGTCCGAGAGGCTCACGAGGATGCGGCCGTTGGCGTCCGAGGCGCCGCCCTTGGTCGAAACCCGGCGCGAACCGCCGATGCGGCCTTCCGACTGGGCGCTCGAGTTGGCGTGCGTCACGCCGTCGAGGGCGTTCGCCGTCGAGTCGGCCACGGTCCGGACGCCGTCGCCGCCCTCGCCGAGGTGCCAGACGCCCGTGTAGTCCTCCCAGGCGTTGTCGGCGCAGACGACGGAGCCGTTCTTCGACGAGCGGTACCACATCGAGAACTCGGTTCCGTTCTCCATCCGCGGGAGCGTGACCCAGACAAGCGACTCGCCGGCCGGGTTCCACGTGTCGATCTCGTGCGGGATGCCGTTGCCGTCGGCGTCGAGGAAGCAGAGATCTGCGCCGGCGACGTCGCCGGGGTTGTAGAAGTCGGCGTAGGAGAAGCCGGTCGGCGAGCCCGCGGAGAGGCGGACGAGCACCGGGAAGTTCGTGAGCTCCTGCGTGCCAGTGTAGCCCGTCACGGTGAACTTCACGCCGCGCGAGAACTCCGCCACGGCCGGGTCGGGGCGCTTGAAGCCGATGCCGGTCGTGAACGTGCCGGCCCGGACGGTCGTCCGGCCGAGGTTGTTCGAGGCCAGGAAGGCGTAGTCGTAGTCCACGTCCTCGACGAGGCCGGTGAGGCTTCGGGTGCGCGAATCTCCCGCCGAGAGGCCCGAAGCGACGAGCGTCCAAGCCGGGAGCGAAGTTCCCGACGGGGCATAGGCGAAGTAGAGGTCGCAGGACGAGGCATCCGCGCCCACCGAGTCGACCGTCGCGCGCACGTCGACGGCGTCGAGGTCCACCAGCAGGGACGCGGTCGAGAGGATCGGATTGCCGCTGGCCGAGCTCGGCCCGGCCGTCAGGAAGGACTCGCTCGCCATCGTGTCGTAGCAGGCCTTGATCCAGTCGCCGGATTCGACGCCGCGATGGATGCGCACTTCGTCGAGGCCGCCCGGCCAGGGGTTGCCGGTACCGCTGTTCGCGCCGAGGGTCAGCGCGGCGGTCGGAGTCGTCAGCGCGCTCTTCGACTGGGAGCCTTTGCTCTCGCCGTCGACCCAAAGAGACAGGGAGCCATTGGACGCATACGTCGCGGTAATATGGCGCCATTCACTCACGGCAGGCATGTTGTTGAATGTCGCCTGATTGCTGCCTGACGATCCTAGTGTGATGGACGTCGTGTTCCCCTGCGTTGTGAGCTCGTATCCAATAGCGTCATTCCAGTTGGCCTTGCAGGAGATCATCCGCCCGAAACCGGGATTCTGCGAAATCGCCCAGCAGGAAAGCGTGAGCGTGTTGCCGTCGCCGAGCGTTGTCCAGTCCGCGCTGTTCGCATACCGAAGATATCCATTGTCCAGCCACAGGGCGTTGCCGCCCATCACGGTCGGATACGTGCCGTCGTTCTTGTAGGCGGTGGTGCCGCTGACCGTTGCGGAAAGGTCGTGGACGGACTCCTTGTTCGAGGAATCGAAGTGCCAGACGGCATTGTAGTTCGCGCCCGTCCACACGGCGGCGGCCGCGACGGCGGGGAGTTGCGAAACGTCCCCCGCGGAATAGTACATCGAGAAGGCGGCGCCGTTCGTGACGACCGGGACGCCCACCCAGACGAGCGACTCGCCCGTCGTGTTCCATGTGTCGATCTCGTGCGGGATCAGGTTGCCGTCGGGGTCCGCGAAGCGGATGTCCGAGCCGTCCGCCGCGCAGTCGGAGTAAGCGAAGCCAAGCGGCGAATCGGCGGAGAGCCGCACGAGGACGGGGAAGTTGGTGAGAACCTCCGAGCCGGTGTAGCCCGTCACGGTGAACGGGACGGTGTAGGCGAAGGCGTCGGGGTCGATGACGGCGGCCCGAAGGGGCAGCGCGAGCGCGCAGAGCGCGGGGAGGAGCAGGGCCGCGAACGCGGCGGACACGGTTTTTTTCATGGAGGTTCCTTTCGGAGGAAAACGGGAAACGGGACCCGCGACGACCTGAGGTCGCGCGTATGTCATGGAATTTTACGCGTCCACGCGCTCGAGCGCAACAGAAAAGTGCGAATATCACCTCCCGGGATTCCAGGCGCTTTCCATAATCCGGAAAACCGTGTATCATGTTCCGCCATGAAAGCCAATCCCCTTCTCCCGACCATCGCCGCCGCCGCGCTCTGCGCGGCCACGGCCTCCGCCGACAAAGCCCCTGCCGATCCGCTCGCCATGCGGCTGCCCGCCGCCGTCGCGCCCGGCGACACGATCCAGCTGCCGTTCTTCGGCGCCGTGACGGTCGTCGACGCGGTCGACTGCGCCGCCGCGGCGCCGGGCGACCACCGCTTCGAGGACATCCCCGCCGGCGCGAGCGTCGCGACGAACCTGCTCGGCCGCGCGTGCCGCGCGCTCCCGGTGCAGGAGAAGGGCAGCTCGCTGCTCAAGTGGAGGCTCGGCGAAGGAAAGGGCGTGAAGCCCAACGGCGCCTATGTCGTCGTGGTCGAGTATCCCGACGACCTCCCGCGCGACTACCTCGTGCGCAACAACGCGAACAACTCGCGCCGCTCGTTCTACACCGGCGCCGCGATCGGCGACGCGTGGGCCGCGCGCTACGTCGACCACCACCCCGAGTCGCTCAAGATCCCGCAGAGCGGCGAGTGGCGGCTCTGGACCTCGCTCACGTTCCCGGGCGAGAAGGCCTCCGAGCGCGCCGAGAGCGCCAAGGGGCCCGACGGAAAGGACCACGCGCTGGTCACGGACGTCGCGACCGAGGGCTTCGACTTCATCCTCGCGCAGTATTCGAAGGCGAACCACCCGGAGAGCGCCGGCCTCGCCGTCTCGCGCGTGCTGCTCTGCGAGATCCCCGACGAGAAGGCGCTCTGGGCGGACCTCCCGCTCCCGCCCGCGCCGCTCCCGCACCGCCGGATCTTCTGGCGCGAGGAGATGAGCGACGGCGCGATGGGCAACATCTGCCCCGGCAACGCGGGCCTCGACTGGCTCGAGCAGAAGATGCGCGCGATGAAGATCCTCGGGCAGAACACGTTCTGCAAGGACCTGCTGGAGTTCGGCCACAACCAGCACTGGGATCCGCACTGGCGCAAGCACGACGACGGCTCCTACCCCGAGGGCCAGACCTCGTGGATGTGGAAGAGCCAGGGGCCCGAGTGGGACGTGTGGTCGCGCGCCGTGCCGCTCGCGGTGGACAAGTACGGCTTCGAGATCCTGCCCTACTACGAATACGGCGGCGTGAACGGCAACTGGGAGAAGTCCCTCGGCCCGCAGAAGCGCGCCGAGCCGCTCGACCTCGACAACAAGCCCGATCGGGAGACGCGCGGCGCCAACTACACGCACATCTGGTGGAGCGAGGGCAAGCTGCGCGTCGACATCACAGACCCCGACACGCTCGTCGAGCTCAAGTACATCCTCGACGGCACGATCCTGCGCTTCAAGGACCAGGTCGCCAAGGGCGGCTTCGCCGGCGCGTGGTTCCGCCCGCGCCCCGGACAGTGGGCCGTAAGCTTCGCCGACGCCACCCGCGCGCGCTTCGCCGCCGAGGCGAACGGCGGGCACCCCGTCTCGCGCGAGCGCCTCAGGGCGGACCCCGCGCTCTACGCCCGCTACATCGATTGGTACGGCGAGAAGCGCGCCGCCTTCCTGGAGGCGGTCCGCGCCTACCTCGAGGAGAACGGCGTGAAGGACGCCATCGCGATCCTCGACAACGACGAATCCGAGGGCGGCCCCGGCCTCGCCGGGCGCGGCGGGCTCTTCACGGACGACCCCGCCGCGTGGGAGAAGCTCCTCCCCGGCAAGGTCGTCGACCTCAACGACCCCTCGATCCTCGCGAGCCACCTCTACCTCCGGCAGGTCGTCTCGCCCGCCGGCACGTGGGATCCCTGGGAGTGGCAGCACGCCTGCCCGGGCGACGACCCGCACCACTACGCCGCGCTCACCAACGTGTGGATCTCGATGGCGTTCCACCGCCTCTTCACGGTAAACGACCCGCTCGCCTTCGACGCCTTCCGCAACGGCAACGGCACCGACACGATCGTGCGCCACTACGGCCTCAACGAGAACATGGTCGAGGACGCCGACGGCAACCGCATCCTCGGCTACGCGATCGCCGACTTCGAGCGCGCCGGCCGCGCCTGCATGATGGCCGAGGTGAACGCGATGGCGAGCGGCGACCCCGTGAACCTCGGCTACCTGATGGGCTCCAACTTCACGCGCGGCTTCCCCGGCCCGGTGCAGGAGTTCAACCGCAACTTCCTCGCGCTCCCGGCGCTGCCGTCCGCGCGACTCGATAACGCGTGCGACGACGCGGAGGTCGTCCTGCGCCGCATCGACGCGGGCGAGGCGGGCGACTACTACGCGCTCGTGCACACCGGCTGGACGCCGAAGGCGGACGTCCGCGTGCGCTTCCCCGAAGGCGTGAAACGCCTCGTCGCCCCCGCCACGGGCGAGGCCTTCGCCCCCGGCGCGGACGGCGCCGTCGCCTTCTCGCTCCAGCCCTGGCAGCTCCTCGCGCTGCGCGCGGAATAGGGGCGCACCGCCCCGCGAAGACCCGCTCCGCCTCGCGCCGGAGACGCGCCGCGCGAAGCGGGGGCGTTTGCCCGGCGCGGCGGGGCATGGTATACTCCCGCCGCATGAACGACACGACCCTCGATTCCGCGCCTGCGCAGGCCCCCGCGCCGGACGCCGCGCCCGGGGCGGAGGCCCCCGCGCCCACCGCGCCGGAGGCCCCCGCGCGCCGGACGATCGCCCTCGTCGGGCGGCCCAACGTCGGCAAGTCCGCCCTCTTCAACCGCATCGCGCGGCAGCGCATCGCCATCGTCTACGAGGAGGCCGGCGTGACGCGCGACCGCCTCGAGCGCGAGGTCGAGCGCGACGGCCGCCGCTTCATGCTCGCCGACACGGGCGGCATCTTCGCGCTCGACGGCGAGCGCGTCGCCGACCGCATCGACGCCGGCGTCCGCGCCCAGGCGCTCGCCGCGCTGGAGGGCGCCGCCGCGGTCGTCCTCGTCGTCGACGTCCAGGCCGGGCTCCAGCCGATGGACATCGAGGTCGCGCGCCTGCTGCGCAAGGCGGGCGCGGAGGCGTTCGTCGCCGCCAACAAGGCCGACAACGACGCGCTGGAGGCGCACGCCGACGAGTTCTCCCGGCTCGGCTTCCCCGTCTTCCCCGTCTCCGCGCTGCACGGCCGCGGCGTCGCGGCGCTGCTGGAGGCGTGCTACTCGCGGCTTCCCGCCGAGACGCCCGAGCCCTTCGGGGCCGGGCCGGACGACCGCCGCGAGGAGACGACCGTCGCCGTCGTCGGCCGCCCGAACTGCGGCAAGTCCTCCTTCCTCAACCGCCTGCTCCGCGCGGAGCGCGTCATCGTCTCGGACGTCCCCGGCACGACGCGCGACCCGATCGACATCCCGTTCGAGTACGCGGGGCGCCGCTACACCCTCGTCGACACCGCGGGCGTGCGCCGCGAGGCGCGCGTCGACAGCGCCGTCGAGCGGTACAGCCGCTTCCGGATGCAGGACGCGCTCGACCGCGCCGACCTGCTCGTGCTGATGCTCGACTGCGAGCGCGGCGCGGGGCTGCTCGACCGCCAGCTCGCGGGGCTCGTCGCGAAGCAGGGCAAGAGCTGCGTGATCGCCGTCAACAAGTGGGACCTCGCCCGCGAGAGCGAGCGCGACTACGCCGCGCGCCTCGCGCGGGAGCTGCCGTTCATGGCGCACTGCCCGGTCGTGTTCCTCTCGGCGAAGACCGGGCGCAACGTCGGGCTGCTGCTCTCCACCGTCGCGCGCGTGGCCGCCGCGGCGCGGACGACGCTGCCCACCGGGCCGCTCAACCGCTGCCTCCAGGCCGCGTGCCGCAGCAACGCCGCCCCGACGGGCGGGGCGCGCCCGCTGCGCCTGCACTACGCCGCCCAGACCGGGACGAACCCCGTCCGCGTGCGGCTCTTCGTCAACGACCCGCGTCGCATGCCCGCCTCGTTCGAGCAGTTCCTCGCCAACACGATCCGGCGCGAGTTCGGGCTCGGCGGCGTGGGCGTGCTGCTGCAGTTCCGCGGCCGCGAGCGCACCAACCCCGACGGCACCCCGAAGCCCGAGGCACCGCGCGACCTGCGCGAGCTGCGCGCCGCGCGCAAGGCCTCCGGCAAGTCGCGCACGCGCCGCCGCGCGATGCCGCGCGGCTAGCGCGCCTTTCGAGGGACCGAAGCCGCCCTACCCCGCCGCGGTCGCGCGGGTGCGGCGCGCGAGCAGGAAGATGTCGCGCAGCTGCTGCGGGGTGCGCGCCTTCTCCCAGCGGCGGGCGAAGCCGGGGGCGAGGATCGTCTGCGCGACCATCGCCAGCGAGCGCAGGTGGGCGCCGCGGCGGTCCTCCGACGCGAAGAGGAAGACGGCCGTGCGGACGGGTTCGCCGCCGCCGGCGTCGGTCCCGTCGTCCGGCGCGCCGCCGCCGTCCGCGCCGAACGGCACGCCGTTCTCGCACTTGGCGATCACGACGAGGAAGCGCCCCTCCGCGCCCGGTAGCAGAAGGTGCGGCACGGCGACGCCCGGCGCGATGACCGTGCTCGACGCCCGTTCGCGCGCGAGCAGCCGCTCGCGCAGCGCGGCGGGGTCCTCGCCCGTGGCGGCGGAGGCCAGCTTCGCGGCCTCGTCGAAGAGCTCCTCCAGCGTCGCGGAGCCCGGCAGCAGGAACGTCGGCGCCGCGGCGACGGCGCGGTCGAAGGCGTCCTCGACGAGCCCGTCGCGCGTCCGCACGACCTCGCGCAGCTCGGCCTCGAGCCCCGCCGCCTCGAAGTCCGGCCGCACCATGCGCCCGACGAGCTGCTGCAGCGCCGTCTCGCGCCGAGCCCGGAGCCCGTAGCGCATGTAGAGCAGGATCGAGAAGGCCACGATGCCGCCCGCGATGCCGAGCGAGGCGTCGCCCTGCTTGACGATCAGCAGCCCGAAGAGCATCATGCACCCGAGCGGCAGCGCCGGGTAGAGCGGCGTGCGGAACGAGGGGCGGTAGTTCATGACGCCGCTCTCGCGCAGGATCACGACCGCGAGGTTCGTCAGGACGTACGAGAGCATCACCACGGTCGAGGCGACCTTGACGATCGTCTCCAGGTCGAGGAACTGCACCGCGGCGACGACGGCGCCCGTGAGCAGCAGCGCGGGGACCGGCACGGCGCGCGGGCCGAGCGTCCGCGCGAAGACCGCCGGCGCGTAGCCGTCGCGCGCCAGCGCCACCGGGTAGCGCGCCGCGCCCATGAGGCCCGCGTTGCCCGTCGTGACGAACGCCAGCAGCGCCCCGAGCGTCATCGCCGCGAAGCCCGCGCGGCCGTAGTGCAGGCGCGCCGCGTCCGCGAGCGGCTGCTCCGAGGCGGCCAGCGCCGCGGGGTCGATCGCCCCCGCGGTCACGGCCATCGTGAGGCCGTAGAGCACGGTCACGGTCCCGAGCCCCGCGAGGATCCCGAGCGGGATGTTGCGGCGCGGGTTCCGCACCTCCTCCGCGACGCTCACCACGCCGAGCAGGCCGCCGAACGAGACGAAGAGGAAGCCCGCCTCGTAGAACACGTCCGGCCATCCCCTGCCCTCCGCCACGAACGGCGCGAACCGCGCGGCCTCGACGTGCCCCGCGCCGAGCGCGACGTACGCCCCCATCACGAGCAGCAGCACGCCGACGAGCAGCTGCTGCATCCGCGCGGCCGCCGCCGTGCTGAGCAGGTTCACGGCGAGGAAGACGGCGGTGAGCGCCACGCCGAAGGCCGGCACAGGCACCGCCGGCGCGAACGCGTGCGCGATCTGCGCCGTGCCGAAGATCGCGAACGCGCCCTTCAGCGCCAGCGCCGCCCAGTTGAGCAGCCCCGACATCGTCCCCGCCAGCGGCCCGAGGCTCCGCGTGGCGAAGTAGTAGATCCCGCCCGCGCGCGGCATCGCCGTCGCCAGCTCCAGCACGGCCAGGATGCCCAGCGTCGCGATGCACCCGCCGAAGACGTACGAGACCGCGACGGCCGGCCCGACGTGCGAGAACGCCTTGCCGGGCAGCAGGAAGATGCCGGCGGAGATCATCGCGCCGACCGAGATGCAGAAGACGTCGGCCAGACCGAGCGTCTGCGGGAGCCGGCTCCCGCCCGCGGAGGAGGGGCCGTCCGTCATCACAGCGCCCGGTCGAGCCGCTCCATCGCGCGCTCGACGTTCTCCCGCGAGTTGAACGCCGTGATGCGGACGTGCCCCGCGCCGGCGCGCCCGAAGCCGCTCCCCGGCGTGGTGACGACGTTCGCCTCGCGCAGCAGCTTGTCGAAGAACGCCCACGAGTCCATGCCGCAGTCGAACCACACGTAGGGCGAGTTGCGCCCGCCGGTGCAGCGGTAGCCCTTCGCCTCGAGGTGCTCGATCACGATCTTCGCGTTGGCCAGGTAGCCGTCGATCAGCGCCCGGCACTGCGCGCGCCCCTCCGGCGAGCACGCCGCCTCGGCCGCGCGCTGCACCGGGTACGAGACGCCGTTGAACTTCGTGCTCTGGCGCCGCTTCCACAGCGGCTGCAGCGGGACGGCCGCGCCCGCGGCGTCGAACGCGCGGCACTCGGCCGGCACGACGCAGTACCCGCAGCGCGTCCCCGTGAAGCCCGCGGTCTTGGAGAACGAGCGGAACTCCACCGCGACCTCCTTCGCGCCCGGGATCTCGTAGATCGAGTGCGGGATCCCCGGGTCGCGGATGAACGCCTCGTACGCGGCGTCGAAGAGGAGGAGCGCGCCGTTCGCGCGCGCCCAGTCGACCCAGGCGGCGAGCTGCTCGCGCGTCGCGACGGCGCCCGTCGGGTTGTTCGGGAAGCAGAGGTAGGCCAGGTCCGCCGCCGGCCCGTCGGGCGGCGCCGGAACGAAGCCGTTGGCCTCGCTGCCGTCGAGGTAGAGCAGGCCCGCGTAGCGGCCGTCCGCGGCGGGGCCGGTGCGTCCGGCCATCACGTTGGAGTCGACGTAGACCGGATAGACCGGGTCGGGGACGGCGACGCGCGCCGCGCCGTCGAAGACCTCCTGGAAGTTGCCGGTGTCGCACTTGGCGCCGTCGGAGACGAAGATCTCGTCGGGCGAGATGTCGCACCCGCGCGCGCGGTAGTCGCCCTCGGCGATCGCCTCGCGCAGGAAGGCGTAGCCGTAGTCGGGCCCGTAGCCGCGGAACGTCGCGTCCGCGCCCATCTCCCGGACGGCCCGCTCCATCGCCTCCACGCACGCGGCGGGGAGGGCGCGCGTGACGTCGCCGATGCCGAGCCGGATCAGGTCCGCGGCGGGGTTCTCCGCCTGGTACGCCCGGACGCGCTGGGCGACCTCGGCGAAGAGGTAGTTGGCCTGGATCTTGGAGTAGTGGGGGTTGACGCGGATCATGGCGGGGGTCCTTCCCGCGGCCCTCCGGCGCCGGCCCCCCGTGGCGGGGTTCCGCGCCCCGCGGGCCGCGAACGCGGAAAAGGCTACCACAAAACGCCCCTCCACGCCAGCGGGTTCCGCGCCGCCGCGCGCGCCGCGCAAGGGGGCTTATCGTTCCGGGGACGATGTGGTATACTCCCCGCCCCATGAAGACCCGCCTCGACGAACTGCTGGTGGCCCGCGGCCTCGCGGAGTCCCGCTCCCTCGCCCAGCGCCTCGTGCGCGAGGGCCGGGTGCGCGTCGAGGGCGTCGCCAACCCGAAGCCCGGGAACCAGCTCCCCGACGACGCGAAGGTCGAGGTGGAGGCGCCCGAGCGGTTCGTGAGCCGCGGCGGCTGGAAGCTCGAGGGCGCGTTCGAGCGCTTCGGGTTCTCGGTCGAGGGGCTCGACTGCCTCGACGTGGGCGCGTCGACCGGCGGCTTCACGGACTGCCTCCTGCAGCACGGCGCCGCGCGCGTCGCGGCGGTGGACGTCGGCCACGGCCAGTTCCACCCGCGTCTGCGCGCCGACCCGCGCGTGTGGGTGCGGGAGGGCTTCAACTGCCGCGCGCTGACGGCGGCCGACCTGCCGTGGGTCCCCGCGTTCGCCGTGTGCGACGTCTCGTTCATCTCGCTGCGGCTCATCCTTCCGCCGATGGCCTCCGTCCTCGCGCCCGGCGGCGGCATCGTCACGCTCGTGAAGCCCCAGTTCGAGGCGGGCCGCGAGCAGGTCGGCCGCGGCGGCATCGTGCGCGACGAGGCCGTCCGCGCCCAGGTCGTCGAATCGATCCGCGCCTTCGGCACGGGCGAGCTCGGCCTCGCGTGGATCGGCGTCTGCGAGTCGCCGATCCGCGGCGCGTCCGGCAACGTCGAATACACCGCCTACTGGAGAAAGCCCTCCTGATCCGGTCCGCCCCCTCCCCCGTTCCCTCCCCGATTCCGCCCCCCCCGTCCCGCCATGAAAGCCCTCCCCCTCCTTCTGCTCTCCGCCCTCCTCCTCGCCGCCGGCTGCGAGGAGAACAAGACCGTCCGCGCCTGGAACGACGCCTCCGGCGCATCGTCCTCCGGCGCGGAGAAGCCCGCCATCCGCAGCGACCTGGTCGGCACCTGGCGGCTCGTGAACGGCGACTCCGCCTGGTACATCCACTTCGCGGACGACGGCACCTGGCGCATCACCGACGACAGGGAGGGCGAGAGCCTCCGCGTCCACGGCACCTACACCGTCGACAGCGGGAAGTTCAGCGGGCCGATGACGAATCCCGGCGTCGGCACGGGCATGATCTCCGGCACGTTCAGCGGCGGCGCGATCGTCCTCGACTTCGTCGAGTACTGGCACTCGCCCTACAAGCACGTCCCCTACACGGGGTCGCGGATCTAGCGCGGCTCCGCCGCGGCTTCCCGGGAGGAGCCCCGGCGCGCGAGGAAGTGCGGCGAGGTGCCGGGCTCCCCCCACGCGATCGTCTCGCCGATCGACGCCACGCGCCGCGAAAGGCAGCCGAGGCACTGCTCGGAGGTGTCCTCTAGGCAGGGCTTGTCCTCGTAGAGCCGGTAGTTCCGGCGGTAGCCCGTGTCCGTGACGTTGGGCATCATGACGTTGGCGCCCGCCCGGAGCGCGCGCTCGCGGCCGTCCGGCGCGAGGACCTGCAGCACCGTCGTCGCCGCCAGGTTGCGGTCGTGCAGCTGCAGGCGCGTCGCGGCGACCATGTTCAGCCCCAGCTCCAGCTGGCGCGCGCGGTCGACGGCGACGCCGCCCAGCGGCGTCTCGCCATGCGGCAGGAACGGCCCCATGCCGATCATGTCGATGTCCTCGTCGCGGAAGAACGCGATGTCGCCGGCCAGGTCCTCCGCCGTCTGGCCGGGGAGCCCGATCATGACGCCGCTCCCGACCTGGTACCCGAGGCGCCGCAGCGCGCGCAGGCAGTCGCGGCGGCGCGCCCACGAGTGGTCCGCCGGATGGAGCGTTCCGTACAGCGCGGGGTTGCTCGTCTCGATCCGCAGCAGGTAGCGCGCCGCCCCCGCCTCGCGCCACGCGCGGTAGACCTCCTCCGTCTGCTCGCCGAGGCTCAGCACGACGGCGAAGTCCTCCCCGCCGAACGCCCGGATCGCCCGCACGATGCGCACGATGCGCTCCGTGTTGGCGTCCGACTCGATCTCCCCGCTCTGCAGCACGACCGACCCGAACCGCCGCTCCCACGCCCACCGCGCCATCCGGACGACGTCCCCCTCCGGGATCTCGTAGCGCCGCACGTTCGCGTTGCCGCGCCGCAGCCCGCAGTAGAGGCAGTTCTTCGCGCACGCGTTGCCGATCTCCACGAGCCCGCGCAGCGAGACGCGGGGCCCGGTCGCGCGGAGCTTGACCTCGTAGGCCGCGGCGTAGAGCGCCTCGCGCTCCGCCGGGTCGCGCAGCGCGACCAGCCGCGCCAGCTCCGCCCGGGAAAGGGCGCCGGGCGCGGCCTTCGCGCGTTCGAGAAGGGATTCCGTCGGTTCCGTCGTCATCGTGTCTCCTGCGGCGGGGTAGTATGCACGAACCGACGCCCCGGCGCAACCGCCCCCCCCTCCGCGCTAGCGCGGGACGATCTCGAGGACGAGCCGGGCGACCTCGTCGCCCTTCGCGGCGACGCGGCGCGTGCGCGGGGCGGCGGACCGCCCCGAGCCCGGGACCGAGCGCGTGATCTCGCGCGTCGCCCGGAGCGGGACGGCGCGCTCGCCGCCCGCGGAGAGCAGCGCGTCGTCCAGCGGCAGCGTCGCCTGCCCGAGGACCGCGGCCGAGCGGTTCGTCATCGTCGAGGCCCAGGCGTCGAACGGCGCGGCCGCGACCTTGCCCGCCGCCTTCGTCGGCGAGAGGGACGCGGCCACGTCGCCCGCCGCCGCGAACGCGGCCTTGAGGATCGCGCCGACCGCCTTCGAGACGGCCTCGGAGGCGAGCGGGACCGAAAGCTGGAACGTGACCGCCGTGGGCGGCTGGAGCGTGTCGCGGAAAAGCACCGCGTCGATCCAGTCGCCTTCGCCGTAGTCGCGCGCCATGCCGTCCATCTCCACGATCCGCGCGTACGTCTTCGCCTGCGTGCCGGCCTTCGGCCAGTGCAGCGTGCACGCGAGCGAATGCTCCGTCCGCGCCCGGCTCCCGCCCGCGCCCTTCGTCGTGAACTCGATCCGCTTCAGTCGGACCTCGACCGTCCGGCTCTTCTCCGCCATGGTTTTCTCCTCCTATCGCAGAATCATGATCGTTTCCTTGCGGTAGGGCAGATCGCTCGCGCCATGGACCGTGCCCCAGGGGCGGACCTCGGAAATGTACATCGGCACTCTTGCGTTTCCGTTGGCAGCGGTTTGACGAATCCGAAGATGCTTGACGGGCTGTTCGTAGAAGCGGATGGTGGTCCTCTGGGTCGAGGGCGCCGAAACGGTGATTTCCTCCCCCGTAGTCTCGTCCACGATCGTTCCGTCCGTGATCCTCTCGATCGCCCAGTCGTAGAGAAGCGTCTCCGTCTCCGTGTCGTCGTCTACGCTGAAGAACTTCGTGGACATCGTGCTGTTATCGACGGAAATCTCGATCCAGGCCAAATCAATTTCCGTTCCGAACACGAAATCGACGTGGGGATTTCTGTCCGAGCCCATCGAATACCAGTAGTCATGCCATGCCCATCCCCAGAGGTTGTTGATCAGGGCAGAAGGATTGACGCCCCAGTTGTTGTCCGGGTTCGGTTCGTCTGCCCCATTGCCGGTGGTCGTCACGGTGAGTTCGGTGAAATTGAACTGTCCCTTGACGGATACACGACCGATGGGGGTGCCGCCGACACGGTTGGTCACCAAATCGAGCGGCATGGTCGCGAACGGATCGTTCTCGTCCGCGGGGAAGTCCAGCCGCCAGTCGCAACGGCTGCACTCCACGTATCCACTCCCGAACTGCCTGTACTTGCCGGG
This sequence comes from uncultured Verrucomicrobiota bacterium, assembly GCA_946612175.1. Classification (GTDB taxonomy): domain Bacteria; phylum Verrucomicrobiota; class Kiritimatiellia; order RFP12; family UBA3636; genus UBA3636. The sequence goes on along the minus strand of CAMOEO010000005.1, from coordinate 3,719 downwards.
TTTGAGAAGATGGGACACGAAGTTGTGTCCGAGCGCGTTTTCCTGTTCGCGGGTGAAGCGGGCGCCGCAGATTGTGCAGTACCGTTCGTCGAGGCCGGGGAGAAGGCAGGTGGCCGTGCCCTCGATTTCCGTCCATTCCGTGTAGGATGGATGCGTACAGGCGATGTCATCCGGATCCATCGCAAACACCTCGATTTCGGAGAGGTTTCCCGTCCATCCGCCCGTTTCGTTGAGCAGGACCTTCACGTATTTGGCTGTCTGATTCACATCGTAGGTAGCCGTCCCGACCTTAGAAACGCCGATCGCATCGTCGACGGGATTCCATGTCGAGCCGTCCATCGACCAATACAATGAATACTTGAAAGCATTGCCCTGGGTGATGGCTATCGACGTGACGAAATAGCCGCCCGCCGACATGGCTGAATCACCGGTAAAATCAATGAGGCACCACCCTCCATTTCCGATCGATGGCATATAGGTAATGCCCGAAACCCAAGATCCGTCCGTCTTCTTGCCCCCGTTGAAGAGCCATGACAGCTGCGAGCCGCCGCCGAAACCGCCGGTCCCGTTGTTGGCGGTCATGGTCCCGTCGGGGTTGTACATCTTGGCGAGATTCGATTTGTTGAGCACCACGTTCTGCGGCTTCCCGATTTCGTAGCCCAGAAATTCGATCTCAAAAAGGTTTTCAACGTTTTCGTCAGAGGTATCGAACACGTACCTGAACCAGTTGACGGTGGATGCAATGTAGTAGGTGTCAGTGGTCTTTTGCCCCCCATGTCCAACGTGTAGCGCGTTCCGAACGGGGGTCCACTCCTGGCCGTCCTCGGATGTGTAGAGGGAGTAATAGTGGTCTCCTTTGTGAGTAACAAGGACGCGGCTGACATAGACTTCGTGATTACTGTCTGTAAGCTCCCCGATGTGGCAACGAATCTCCGCTCCGCTCACGCCGTTGATTCCCTTGTCAAGGTCTCCGTCGTAGACCCTATCCAAATTGGAAAGGGTATCATCGGATTCGACACAGTCTTGAATGTCAAGCGTCGTGGGCGTTTTCACCGCCTGTGCGGGCAGGGCGAGAAGCACGGCAAAGGCGAGGAGGGGAAGCAGGGAACGGGAGAGTCTGTTTTGCATGGGGGAATCCTTCTCTAGCGGGGCGGGAACCGGGGGCGACCGCCCCTTGAGGGGAGGTTTCGGCTCTGGGGGGAGAGTAGCATTTTTGCCCCCGCGGGTCAAACGAAGATTCGATCCTGCCCCCCTCCGAGAGGGGGGAGGCGCGAAGTGCCGGGGGGAGTACTCCGTGCGCCGCCAGTCCCGCGCCCTGCTCCGCACGGAGTACTCCCCCACCCGGCTCGCCGGGAGCCCCTCTCGGAGGGGGCCGGGCTGAGCGGCGGACGGCGCAACAAGCCCGCTCGCGGGCTCCGGAGGCAATGTTGCCAATGTGATATTGTTGCCAGTTCCCAATTGCCAGTTCCAATTGAAAACTGAAAACTGGAAACCGGCAACACTGGAAACTGGCAACAATTGCCCCCCTGCTCCGCACGGAGTACTCCCCCACCCGGCTCCGCCGGGAGACTCTCGGAGGGGCCGGGCAGGGCGGTGGACGGCGCGGACCGCGCTAGCGGAAGATCAGGATCGTTTCTATGCGATAGCGGGTTTCGCTCGCTCCGTGGATCGTACCCCAGGGATGGCATTCGACGATGACGAAGCAGGGACTGCTGCTCCAAAGAGAGAAGGGAGTGGCTTCATCCCTTCGGCGGATCCGCAGGTGCTTGACAGGCGTTTCGTAGAAGTGGACGGTCAACCGCTGCCATTCGCAGACGACTTCGGCTCCGTTCCGGGTTTCGACCAACGTGTCGTCGTAGACCACGGGGTACTCGTCGATGAGCGTTTCCGTTCCCGTTGCGTCGTCCACGGAGAAGAACTGAAGTGTCTGGTCGACGTTCCGGATCGAAATGTCGACATCCGTCAAATCGATTTCCGCGGCGAACGCAAAATCGGCGTATTGATTCATCCCGCCGTAGGAAGCCCACACGCCCAAGTGGGCGTTGACCCACGTCCAGTCGTTGTCGAGCATCGACCCGATTCCGCCGCCCCATTCGGGATGGTTTTCCGAAGACACGGAGATGTCCGTGAACTGGATGAGACCGGGCGTGGCAACACCGCCGATCTTGACGCCGTCCACTTTCGACGTGACCAAGTCGATCGGTTCCGGGAACGGGATCGTGTATCCGCAACGCGAGCATTCGAGGCTGCCGGAACCGTACTGCTTGTATTTTCCCGGCCGGTCCAGATGCGTCACGAAATCATGACCCAGCGGAGGAACCGTAGCCAGATCCGCCATGGCCACAAAACGCTGCTCGCAGGCGGGGCAGAACCGTTCGACCTCCCCGCGCTCCGTGCACGTGGCGCTGTCCGGGACGGGGGTCCAGGAAGCGGATGCCAGATCGGGATGTTCGCAGGGAAGCGTGTCGGGGTTGATTCCCCAGACCTGGATTTCGGCAAGATGCTTCAAGGTCCAGTTCCCAGCCGTCCCTTGGTTGAACACGTATTTCACTTTTGTCGCCCGGGCGCCCACGGAATAGGTCGCCGTTCCGGCGTACTGGGCGTTCACGCCGCCGTTGACACCCGTCCAAGTGGTGCCGTCCATCGAATAATACAAGGAATAGATTCGATTGCCCGCATGACCGATCATAATCCGATCGATATAGCAGGCTTTCCCGTTCATCGTCACGTCGATGATGGTGTAGCCGTTGTCCGGGCAGCGCGGAAGCAGACAGTAATCCGTGAAATTCCCGTTGAAGAAACTGGATGGGCTGTATCCTCCCCCGCCTCCGTTGCTGTCCATCTGAGAACCGTCCGCATTGTGCCATGTCGTCCTTGCGTAGGAGGAAACGAGAGAGGACTCCGGCGCCTCCACCACTTCATATCCCCTAACCTCGATTTCGGCGAGGCCGGGCTCCAAAGAACCCGCCCGGAGGAAATTGAGCCGAACGTACTTGGCATTGAGCCAGACGCCCCAGGTGTCGTTCGTGCCGAACCCGGTCGGCATGTCATAGGTCTCCGTCGAAAGCAGGCGATGGATCGATGTCCAGTCGCTTCCGTTCTCGGAAATCTGAAGCGCATAGGGCGTGTCATCCACCCGGGCAACCTTGATCTTCGTGATGTAGTTGGTCTCGGCGTATTCCATGCGGAGGTAGTCTCCGGCCGCGACCCCGGGCATCTGAAGGCCTTTGATGAGGTTGTTGTCGAAGAGTTCCGAAAGTTTGCGAGAAGACGCGCCCGCATTCCAAATCCCATCCTGCTTTTCCTGACCGTCGGAGGTGAAGACACCGGTGGCGGGGCGATCAAGAACCTCGGGCGTTTGCGCCGCGCCGGCGGGCAGGGCGAGGAGGAGGGAGGCGACGGCGAGGAAGGGGAGCAGGAATCGGGAGAGTCGGTTTTGCATGGGGAATCCTTCTCTTTTGGGGGCGGGAACCGGGGGGAACCGCCCTTCGGGGGGATGGTTCCGGTTCAGGTAGGGAGGGTAGCACGTTCCGCTCCGCGGGTCAACCGGGTTCGGCCGCGATGTTCCGCGAAATTCATAAAATTTTCATTTCAATTTCAAGATTTATTTTGAAAGATTTTGGTTGGCTCCGCCGGGAGCCCCGGACGGCGCGGGACACCTGGGGTGGCCGAGACCGCAGTACAGGGAGGGGGCGCGCCCGCCCCCTCCCCTGTACCCC
>CAMOEO010000004.1 GCA_946612175.1 uncultured Verrucomicrobiota bacterium | reverse complement strand
CTTCTATCAACCAATTATCAACACCCCCGGAACGAAAGGCTCCGCACCGTTGCGGGCCGTGCATTTCGTGAATCCAAGAAGAACATGATCTTGTAGGAGATAGAACTGTGAGAATTCGGGAAACACTGGGAAATTCGGTCGGTTTTCGACGAATGATCAACACCCCCGGAACGAAAGGTTCCGCACCGTTGCGGGCCGTGCATTCAATGTATCCGAAAAGAACATGGTTTTATAGGAGATAGAACCGTGAGAATTCGGGAAACACTGGGAAATTCGGTCGGTTTTCGACGAAGTTCCGGGAGGTTTCGGGAAGTTCCGGAGGCGTTTCGAAGGAGTTTCGAAGGAGTTTCGAAGGAGTTTCGAAGGGAGGCGGTTTGTGGTAGAATGGGGGCTCGACATGAACGAAACATCGCCCGCCCTGTCCGAAGGCATCCCGCCCGCGCTTTCCAAAGGCATCCCGCCTACGCTTTCCGAAGGAAACCCGCCCGCCCCGTCCGAAGGCATCCCGCCTGCGCTTTCCGAAGGAAACCCGCCCGCCCCCTCCGAAGGCATCCCGCCTACGCTTTCCGAAGGCAACCCGCCCGCCCCGTCCGAAGGCATCCCGCCTGCGCTTTCCGAAGGCAACCAGACCGGCAAAGAAAACCGCGAGGCCGATGCCCTGAACCGGACGCCCGCCGGCGAACGGGCGCACGTCGTCCTCTTCGGGCGGCGCAACGCCGGCAAGTCCTCTCTCCTCAACGCCCTGGCGGGGCAGCCCGTCGCGATCGTCTCGGACGTTCCGGGGACGACGACGGACCCGGTCCGGAAGGCGATGGAGCTGCTGCCGCTCGGCCCGGCGCTGCTGGTGGACACCGCCGGGCTCGACGACGACCAGGCGGACGTGGGCGGCCTCCGCGTGCGCCGCACGCGGGAGGAGCTGCGCGCCGCGGACATCGCGGTGGTGGTGACGGACGGCGCCACGGGAATCGGCCCCGTCGAGCGGGCGCTGCTGCGCGACCTGCGCGGCGCGGGGGTCGCGTTCCTCGTCGCCCTGAACAAGGCCGATGCGATCCCGGCGCCGCCGGAGCGCGTCGCGGCGGTCGCGGCGGAGGCCGCGGCGCCGACGCTGGCCGTTTCGGCGACGACGGGCGAGGGCGTCGCGGAACTGCGGCGCGCGATCGCGGAGACGAAGGTCGACGAGCCCGCCTCGCAGCGCATCGTCGGGGACCGCCTCGCGCCGGGCGACGTCGTGGTGCTCGTCGTGCCCGTCGATTCCGCCGCGCCGAAGGGGCGGCTCATCCTGCCGCAGCAGCAGACACTGCGCGACATCCTGGACGCGCACGCGACGGCGGTCGTCGCGCAGGTGCCGCAGCTGGCCGGGACGCTGGCCTCGCTCCGGACGCCGCCGCGGCTTGTGATCACCGACTCGCAGGCGTTCGCGGAGGTGCGGGCGATCGTGCCGCGGGAGGTGCCGCTCACGAGCTTCTCGATCCTCTTCGCCCGCTACAAGGGCGACTACGCGGCTCTCTCCGCCGGCGCGGCGGCGGTCGACGCGCTCCCGGAGGGGGCGCGGATCCTCGTAAGCGAGGGCTGCACGCACCGCCGCCAGTGCGGGGACATCGGGACGCAGAAGATCCCGCGCTGGCTCGAGGCCTACGCGAAGCGGTCGTTCGTCTTCGAGACGACAAGCGGCCGCGGCTGGCCCGCGACGCCGGAGGAGCTGCGGCGCTACGCGCTCGTGGTGCACTGCGGCGGATGCATGCTCCCGCGGCGCGAGATGCGGCGGCGGATCGCCGACTGCGCGGCGGCGGGCGTCCCGATCGTGAACTACGGCGTCCTGATCGCCAAGCTGCGCGGCGTGCCGGTGACGGAGGAGCTCTAGCCCCATGCCGCGCGCGAAGCCGCAGACCGCGCCGCTGGAGCGCGAGGAGGCCTGGTGGGCGGCGCATCCTGCGGGCGCGCGGCTTGCGGGCGTGGACGAGGCGGGGCGGGGTCCGCTCGCGGGCCCGGTCGCGGCGGGCGCCGTCTCGATGGCGCCCGGGACGGCGCGGGCGCTGCGCGAGGGGACGCTGGCGGGGCTCACGGACAGCAAGCGGCTCTCCGAAGGCGCCCGGGAGGCGCTCTACGAGGCGCTCGTGGCCGCCCCCGGCGTCGAATGGGCGCTCGGACTCGCCTCCCCCGAGGAGATCGACCGGCTGGACATCCTGCGCGCGACGCATCTCGCGATGCGGCGCGCGCTCGAGGCGCTTCCTGGGGGCGTGCCGGACTTCGCGATCGTGGACGGCCTGCCCGTCCGGGGGCTCCCGTGCGAACACGAGGCGGTCGTGAAGGGCGATGCGCGATGCTTCCTCGTGGCCGCCGCGAGCATCGTCGCGAAGGTCTCGCGCGACCGCATCCTGCGGCGGCTCGACGCGGAGTATCCGGGCTACGGCCTGGCGGAGCACAAGGGCTACCCGACGCCCGCGCATCTGGAGGCGCTGGCGCGGCTGGGGGTCTCGCCGGTGCATCGGCGGTCCTTTGGACCGGTGCGCGACGTCCTGAACCCGCCGATGCTCTAGTGACAAACCGCGAGGGCTCGCGCCGCCTTGCGCGAGGCTCGCACGTTGTGGTATTCTCCGCGCCATGCATCTGCTTGCCGCCATCGCCGCCGTCGTTCTCGGCCTCGCCGCGCTCGTCTGGAGCGCGGACCGGTTCGTCGACGGCGCCGCCGCCTCGGCCCGCCTGCTCGGCGTGCCGCCGCTGCTGGTGGGGATGGTCGTCGTCGGGTTCGGGACGTCGGCGCCGGAGCTCACGGTCTCGGCGCTCTCCGCCTGGCAGGGCAGTTCCGCCATCGCGCTCGGCAACGCCTGGGGCTCCAACATCTGCAACATCGCCCTCATCCTCGGCCTCGCCGCCGCCATCGCGCCGCTCTCCGTCCAGCGCGAGGCGCTGCGCTTCGACCTGCCCGCCCTCCTCGCCGTGACGGCGCTCTCGTGGGCGCTCGTGCGCGACGGCGGCGTCTCGCGCGCCAACGCCTGGATCCTGCTCGGCGTCTTCGCCGCGTGGCTCGCCGGCTCGTGCCTGCTCGCCCTCCGGTCGAAGCGGGGCGCCGCCGCCGCGGACGCCCCCGGCGGCGGCCTCTCCGGCCGCATGGCCGCGTTCTGGACCCTCGCCGGGCTCGCCGTCCTCGTCGCGTCGTCACGCGCCCTCGTCTGGGGCGCGGTCGAGCTCGCGCAGGCGCTCGGCGTGAGCGACCTCGTGATCGGGCTCACCGTCGTCGCGGTCGGGACGTCGCTTCCGGAGCTGGCCTCGTCCGTCGCCGCCGCGCGCAAGGGAGAGGACGACCTGGCCGTCGGCAACGTCATCGGCTCCAACCTCTTCAACACGCTCGCCGTCGTCGGCCTCGCCGGCGCGATCCGCCCGATGCCGGAGACGGACCCCGCCATCGTCGCGCGCGACATTCCCGTTGCCTTCGCGCTCACGGCGGCCCTGCTGCTCTTCGCGTTCGGGCTCCCCCGCCGCGGCGGCGGGCGCGAAGGACGGATCCCGCGGTGGGGCGGCGTGCTGCTGCTCGCGTTCTACGTCGCCTACATGGCGCGGGTCGTCCAGTAGGGCGAGGGAGGGACGGAGATGCGCATCCAGGGCTTCGCCACCGGCGCGTACCGCGAGAACGCCTGGCTCGTCTCGGACGGCGCCGCGGCGGTCCTCGTCGACCCCGGCGCGGAGCCGGAGCGGCTCCTCGCCGCCGTCCGCGGCGCGGGCGCGTCGCTCTCGGCGATCCTGCTCACGCACGGCCACCTCGACCACCTCTCCGCGCTTCCGGCGCTGCTCGCGGCGGCGCCGGGCGCGGCGGTCCACGTCGCGCCCGGCGACGCGGACTGGTGCTTCACCGCGCGCAACGCGCTGCCGCCCTACGAGCCGGTCCTCGAGCCGCCCGCCGGGCTCGCGCGGGACCTCGTCGAGGGCGCGGAAATCGCCGCCGGCCCGGCGACGTTCCGCGTCCTGGCCACGCCGGGCCATTCGCCGGGGAGCGTCTGCCTGCTGCTGGAGGACGCCACGCTGCCGCATCCGGTCCTCTTCTCGGGCGACACGCTCTTCGCGGGCTCGATCGGCCGCACGGACTTCGAGGGCGGCTCCGACGCGGCGATGGCCGCCTCGCTGCGCCGCCTGGCGGCGCTGGACCCCGCCACGGCGGTGCTCCCGGGGCACGGCCCCGCCACCACGATCGGGCGCGAGCGCGCGGCCAATCCGTACCTGGCGCGCTAGCGCGCCGACCCGTCGCGGGCGGCGCGGATGCGGTCGTAGGCGAGGTTGACCTGCGCCATGCGCTCGTTGGCCTTGGCGGCCAGCTCGGGCGGGAGTCCCTCGCGGGCGATGGCGTCGGGGTGGAGCTTGCGCGCCTTCTCGCGGTAGGCCCTCTTCACCTCGGCGTCGGTGGCCGCGGGGGAGACGCCGAGCAGCTCGTAGGCTTCCTCGAGCGTGGGGCCGGACGCCCCGCGCGGCGGCGGGGGCGGGGCGCCGCGCGAAGAGGACGAGGCGCGCGCGCCGCCGCCGGGGGGCGACTCGCGCACGCGGCGGCGGTATTCGCGGGCGAAGAGCGTCGGGCGCAGCAGCAGGAACTCCGGCAGCCGGCGGAGCATCTCCTCCTCCGAGGGGTGCAGGGCGCCGTCGGCCGCGGCCATGTCCCAGAGCAGGCCGTAGAAGATCTCGCGGACGTCCATGTCCGGCTGCGCGGAGGCGAAGTCGCGGGCGTAGTCGTAGACCGAGCGCGCGTCGTTCTTCGCGGCGCGGAACGTCCGGACGCAGAACTCGGTCTGCTCGTCGTCGAGCCCGAGGCGGCGGAAGGCGGCCTCTGCGGCGCGGATCTCGTTCTCCGTGACGACGCCGTCGGCCTTCGCGATCTTGGCGAGCATCGCCGCGGCGGCGCCGAGGAAGAGCGTGCGGTCGCGGACGGTGCGCCGCCAGGTCCGCGCGGAGGCGGCGCCGCGCGCCTCGCGGAAGAACTCCGCCCGCTGCCGCGCCTCCTCGGCGCGGCGGCGGGCCTCCTCCTTCCGGCGGTCGCCATCGCCGCCGTTGCCGAACATCGAGCCGATCACGACCCCGACGAGGCCGCCGAGGCCGCCGGCGATGCGGCTGCCGACGTACCAGCCGATGCCTGCGCCGATCCAGCTCACGGCGCCTCCTCCGCTTCCGGCGCGCCGCCGTCCTCGGCGGCGCCGGGGGCGGCGGCCGCCGCCGCGCCCCGCGCGGCGCGCCGCTCGCGCCGCAGGGCGCGGAGCCGGCGGGCGCGGGCGGCGCGCTCCGGCCAGGACCGGGGCTCCCGCGGCGCCGCGGCGGCGGGCGCCGCCGCCGGCGCCGGGGGCTCCCAGACGACCGTGATCGCGTGCTGCCCGAACCAGAGGTAGACGCCCTCGTAGCGGTTGTCGGCGGCGTCGGTCAGCGTGCAGGAGCCCGGCGCCGTCTCCACGCAGGAGATCGTCCGGAACCCGCACGACCAGCCCGTGCCGAGGAGCTTGGAGAGCGATTCCTTGAACGACCACAGCACCGTCTCGTCGCCGTTCGGGTCGTCCTTCTCGAGCATGCGGTCGCCGGGCGAGAGGAACTTGCGGCCGAGGTGGGCGAGGCGCCAGGTGCGGCGCTCGACGTCGACGCCGATGCGCGCGCCACGGCCGGGCAGGTAGGCGCAGAGGACGAACGGCTCGCAGTGCGAGATCGCGCAGGCGAGCTCGGCGTAGCGGTAGGTGTCGGGCTCCCATACGACGATGCGGGGCGCGCCGAGCGGGCTCTTGCGGACGATCGCGTCGGAGGGGCGGCGCACCACGCCGTCGCGGACCAGGAGGTCCTTGAGCGCGACGCGAGCCGCGAGCCATTCGCGGCGGCGCTTCTCCTGCGAGAGCCCCTCCAGCTCCGCCCGCTCCTCGGGCGCGAGCCACGCCTCGGGCGCGGCCGGCTCCTCGTCCAGCGCCGCCTGGCTCCACAGCACGGCGCGGAACGGCCCCCCGCCGGGGAGGATCGTGCGGATCTGGCGGGGGGCCTCCGGCATCGGGCTAGAGCAGCTCGGCGATCTGCACGGCGTTGTAGGCGGCGCCCTTCAGGAGCTGGTCGCCCGCGACGAACATGTCGATGCCGGTTCCGTCGGGGTTCGAGACGTCCTGGCGGATGCGGCCGACGAGCACCTCGCCGTGGCCGGAGGCGTCGATCGGGAGCGGATACTTGTTCGCGGCGGGGTCGTCGACGACGATCGCCCCCGGCGCCTTCGCGAGGACCTCGCGCACCCTTTCGGGCGTGACCTTTTGCGAGAACTCCAGGTTGAGCGACTCGGAGTGCGCGCGGAGCGACGGGACGCGGACGGACGTGCAGGAGATGCGCAGCGACGGGTCGTGCAGCATCTTGCGCGACTCGTTCACCATCTTCATCTCCTCCTTCGTGTAGCCGTTGGGCTGGAAGACGTCGATGTGCGGGAAGACGTTGAACGCGATCGGGTCGCCGAACGCCTTCGGCGGGTCGATGCGCGCGAGGACGTCGCGGTAGCGCTCGGCCAGCTCGTCCATGTCCTTCGCCTCGGCGAGCAGCGCCTTCGTCTGCGCAAGCAGCTCGAGCATGCCCTTGGCGCCCGCGCCCGACGCGGACTGGTAGGTCGAGGCGACGAGCCGCTTCAGTCCGAACGCGCGGTGCAGCGGCGCGACGGCGACGAGCATGATGATCGTCGTGCAGTTCGGGTTGGCGATGACGCCGTGGTGCCACTTCACGTCCTCGGGGTTCACCTCCGGGACGACGAGCGGGACGTCGTCGTCGAGGCGGAAGGCGGAGGAGTTGTCGACCATCACCGCGCCGGCGTCCACGACGGCCTTGCGGAACTGCTTCGAGATCCCCGCCCCGGCGCTGAAGAGCGCGATGTCGACGCCCCGGAACGACGCCTCCGTCATTTCCTCGACGGCGATCTCCTCGCCGCGGAAGCGCATCCTCTTCCCGGCGGAGCGGGCGGAGGCGAGGAGCTTCAGCGAGGCGACCGGGAAGTTCCGGCGCTCGAGGGTCTTGAGCATTTCGACGCCGACGGCGCCGGTCGCGCCGGCGATGGCGACATGGTAGGAGCGGGACATGGGGATACCTCGTTTTCGTTTCCGGGCGCCCTCCGTCCGTCCCGGACGGCCCGGCGCGCGCGGCGACGGGGCGGGAGTATATGCGAACCTCCCCCCGCAGGTCAAACGATTCCCGCGTCTTCAACATCGAAACCGGAATTGTGATGATGTTTGTTGCAACCGTCGGGCGATCCGGGGTCAGTCCCGGGCGAGGGAGAGGGCGAGGACGCGGCCGGCGCCGGCGGCCTTGAGGGCGGCGGCGGCGGCGTCCAGGGTGGCGCCGGTGGTCATGACGTCGTCCACGAGGAGGATGCAGCGCCCGTAGGCGCGGGGAAGGGCGCGGGGCGGGACGGCGAAGGCGCCGGCGACGTTGGCGCGGCGCTGGTCGGCGCCGCGGTGCGTCTGGGTAGGGGTGTCGCGGACGCGGCGCAGCAGCCGCGGGGCGAAGGGGAGCCCGAGCCGGCGGGCGAGCGCGCGGGCGAGGAGCTCGGCCTGGTTGTAGCCGCGGCGCCGCCAGCGGGCGGGATGGAGCGGGACGGGGCAGACCAGGTCGATGGCCTCGGCGCCCCAGTGCGCGAGGACGCAGCCGTGGAGGTATTCGGAGAGCGCGGGGGCGAGCCAGGCGCCGCCGTTGTACTTGAGGCGGTGGACGAGCGGGCGGACGGGGCCGCCGAACGGCAGTGCGGAGCGGGCGAGGTCGAACGCGGGGCGCCGCGTGCGGCATCCGAGGCAGAGGGGCTCGGCGGTGCCGAGGGCGTCGTCGCGCGCGACGAGGGTCTTGCCGCAGACGCGGCAGCAGCCCTCGGCGGGGCGGACGGAGATCCGCGCGCGGCAGCTCTCGCAGATCGGGGCGGCGCCGGGGCCCCCGCAGGCCGCGCAGGCGCGCGGGAAGAGCAGGTCGATCCAGGTCCGGAACGGTTCCATCGGCGGGGGCGTCCGGTCTACGCGCCGGCGGGGCGGGGGCGGGCGAGGACCTCGAGGATGGCGTCGCACGAGCGCGCGAGGGCGCCGCGGGAGGCGTTGACGGCGCGGTCGGCGCGGACGCCGAGGGCGCCGCGCTCCTCCGGGTCGGCGAGCAGGCGGAGAACCTCCGCGCGGAGAGCGTCGGCGTCGGGGACCTCGACGATCGCGCGGGCGGCGCGGAAGGTCTCCATGACGGCCGCGAAGTTCTCGGTGTGCGGCCCGCAGACGACGGCCTTTCCGAACGACGCGGGCTCGATCATGTTCTGCCCCCCCTCGTTCGGGGGGAGCGTCTTGCCGACGAACACGAGGTCCGCGAGGGCGTAGAGCGCGAAGAGCTCGCCGGTGGTGTCGACGAGCAGGATCGTGGCGGGGTCGGGCGCGGGGGCGCCTTCCGGCGCGGGGGCAGCGGCGGGGTCGGGCGCCTCCGAGCGGCGCAGGACGCGGAAGCCCGCGGCGGAGAGCTCCGCGGCGACCTCGGCCGCGCGTTCGAAGTGGCGGGGGACGAGGACGAGGCGCAGGGAGGCGTCGCGGGCGCGGGCGGCCTTCCAGGCGCGCGCAAGGGCGAGCTCCTCGCCGGGCCAGGTGGAGCCGCCGAGCAGGACGGTGTCGCGCCCGGGGGCGATGCCGGCGGCGGCGAGCGTCGCGCGGGCGCGGTCGAGCTTCTCGGGCGGGGGCGGGGCGATGTCGAACTTGACCGAGCCCGTGACGCGGATGCGGTCGGCCGGGGCGCCGGCGTCGACGAGGCGGTCGCGGTCGAGCGCGGACTGGGCGAGCAGGACGTCGAAGCAGTGCAGGACGGGGCCGAAGAAGAGGCGAAGGCGGCGATAGCCGGGGGCGGAGCGGTCGGAGACGCGCCCGTTGACGAGCAGGAGCGGGACGCCCTTGCGGCGCAGGGAGCGGAGGAGGTTGGGCCAGAGCTCCGACTCCACCAGCACCATCGCCCGGGCGTTCACGGCGGCGAGGGCGCGGCGGACGCAGCGGGGAAAGTCGAGCGGAAGGTAGATCAGGACGTCGTCCGGGCCGACGAGCTTCTCGCAGACGGCGCGCCCCGTGGAGCTCGTGGTCGAGAGGACGAACGAGAGGGAGGGGTCGCGGCGGCGCAGCTCGCGGAGGACCGTCCCGGCGAGGTTCGCCTCGCCGACCGAGACGGCGTGGACCCAGACGCGGGGCTTCTCCGCGAGGCGGCGGGCCGTGGCGGGATCGTAGCGGCCGAAGCGCTCGGCGAAGTGCGCGCGGTAGCCCCCGCGCTTGCGCATGCGCAGGAGGAACTTGGGGAGCATCGCGGTGTAGGCGACGGCGAAAAGGACGTTGTAGACGAACCAGCGCATGGGGGGCGGGCGGGGCGGGAAGGGGGGGGACGGCGCCGGGGCGGCGTCAGGCGGGCGGGAAGGGGGAAAGGGGAACGTCCGGGACCGTGGAGGGCGGAAGCGGGGCGGCGCGGCGCGGACCCACCTGCTCGAAGGCATGGATGCGGTTGGTCGCGGCGTCGTGCCAGACGTAGGCGCGGCCGTTCTTCCAGCGGCGCGCCATGAAGCGGTCGCCGTGGAACTCGCGGGGGGCGGAGAAGCGGACGAGGCGGAGGTCGAGGCCCGGGGCCTCGCGCCGTTCGCAGGAGAGAACCTCGTAGCGGTTGGTGCGGACGACGCGCGCGTAGAAGTCCCCCAGGTCCTCGCCGTCGAGGAGGCTCGAGGCGAGGCCCCAGCGGCGGAAGACGGCGCGGGCGTGGGACTCCTCGCCCTCGAACGCCATCATGACGTTGGCGGGAAGGACGACGATGTCCTCGATGCGGTACTCCCGCGGCAGGACGGCATGGATGCCGTAGAGGCGGTATTCGCAGACGTCGGGGTCGTCGTTGAAGTCGCAGGAGAGCAGGATGGGCTCCACGACCTCGCGGCGGTCGCGCGCGGAGGCGCGCCCCTCGAAGACCCAGCGGATGAGCCGCTTCTCCGCGCGGTCGTAGGCGAGGGCCTGGACGGGAAGGTCGTCGTCGAGCCAGCCGAGGACGAACGGCCCCGCCTCGGCGGTGCGGATGTCCGTGGCGCGGAGCCCGCGGGCGCGGGCGGCGCGGCGGCCGACGAGGTTGTTGGCGAGGAAGGTCGCCATGGTCGTGGGGCGGTCGGGCTCCTGTTCGCAGGGTTCCCAGCTCGCGAGGGCCTGGAGACCGCGGCGGTTGGCGAACTCGAGGCGGCCGTCGCGGTCCTCCACCGAATAGCGGGAGACCTCCCAGTCCGCGGGGACCACGCCGCGAAGGTGGTGCCAGGCGAACGGGGTTCCCCGGGAGGGGTCGAGGGGCGCGGGGGAGGAAGAGGCCATGGGAGAACGGGAGGAGAACCGGGATGGGGGCGAGTATACCAGACCCCCACCCCGCGGGCAAGGGCGTGACAGCACGGGCGCGAGATCTGTTGCTTGCAATCCGGGCGCGAGATCCACGAAAGTTGCAGAATGGAATGGCGCATCCATCCCGGGGTGCGCCATTCCTCTTGCAATTCGCTGTGGGGCGGCCGCCAAACCGTCAAAAACCTAAGATTTCACCGAATTCTCATCTTCGTAAAACATGTATTTCGAATTCTCTTGCATTCCTTTCTCTTTTCGCCTACACTCGGGCCCATGTCCTACGGAAACACCCCCTCTCGCGGCCACGGCCGCCGAACTCCCGCCTACCATTGGCAGGAACAGTACCGCACACCTCGCCCCCGCAGGCGCATTCGCACCCGCGCGTATGGCGAGGAAAGATTCTTTCACGATGCGGAGCCCGAATGGGCCGCATCGGCCCTGACGGGCTCCTACGATCCGCTTTCGCGGAAGATGGAGGGCTTATTCGTTGGGGGGCTGGCGCTGATCGGCCTTCCCGTTCTGCTGGGAATCGGTGCCCTTTCGCTGGTGGTGTACGGGCTGGGCCGGCTCGTTGTCCGCTATCGGCGCAGGGGAGAGGCGGAGGAGTACCGCGTCCGGAGCGCGCTTCGGAGCCGGCGCACATCCTCCCGGCACGCGCCGCCGACGGCGGAGGCGCTGCTCGCGGCCTGGGAGCGGTCGCGGGAGTCTGTGGAGGGCAAGCTGCTGCTCGGCGCGCTGCTGCAGGATCTCGAGCCTGCGGTGGACAACGCCTACCGGCGCGACGCCGCGGGGGAGATCGTCGGACGGAATCCCGGGCTGCGGGGATGGATCTTCGAACACTGCCGCGAGCTGGCGCCTCACTACAAGACGCTGATGCGGTACAAGGCCGCGGCGGACAAGTTTCTCCGGGCGTGCGGGATGTCCGAGCCCTGGACCACGGCGGATCTGCTTCCGGCGGGGGGCGCGCCGGGCGAAGGGATTCCGGAGGCTCCCGGGAATGCCCGGGGGACGGCGCGGGAGATCCTGGATGCGGGGGGAAGCTTCCGTGCGCTGGACGACGAGCTCTGGCGAAGGCTCGGGCTGACGAGAATGCGACGAGGGCCGAGGCGGAACGCCTCCTAGAACGAGAAAGGAGAAAGATCATGAACGACAGGAATAGTACATGTGAGAATTCGGTGAAAACCTGGGATTTCGAGCAACACGGAGGAGAACGGAAGATGAACGGGAAGGAAGATTCGATGAAGAGGCAAGAAGAAACAAGGGAGGAGCCGGTGGAAGGCATGACGAAAGAAGCGCCAGAAGACAGAATCCGGGAACTGGCGACGGACGAGAGCCGGATTTTCGCCATGGCGGCTCGACACGGGTTCGGGACGTTGCCGGACGGTCCGAGAAGCGGGCCTTTCGGTGCTAATCCGGGGGGCGCAGGAGTCGTTTCGGAGACCGGGCGGGCCGGCATGGGGGTCGGGGCGATCGACGCCTCGCTCTGCCTTCGCGGCCTGCAGGAGGCGGGGACGCTGGCGTGCGCGACGCGCGGCACGGACGGCTCGCCCCGCGTACGCTACCTCTCGGCGCTGCACTTCGAGCTGGATGCCGTCTACCTGCTCGCCTCTCGCGGGATGCCGTTCGCGCAGCAGCTGCTGGCGGATCCGCGCCTGCAGCTGCTCGGCGCGGTGCGGAAGGGCGTCTCGGTGCGCCTTACGGGCACCGCGGAGCCCGCGCCCGAGGAGGAGCAGGTGCGGTGGCGGCTGCGGATCTTCCAGGAGTGTCCGGAATACCGCGAGCTGTACCCGCCGTCGAAGCACGACGATTCGCTCGTGTTCCTGGTCCGCAACGGGTTCTTCGAGTACCTCGACCTCACGGCGAACCCGATCGACCGGGTGTACGTGCCGTTCGGGGAGGGGCGCGTGGTGGAGTCGGGCTACCGCATCACGGACGCCTGCGCGCGCTGCGGGACATGCCAGGGGGCGTGTCCGGAGCGGTGCATCGTGGGCGGAACGCCGTTTCGCATCGTGCAGGAGCACTGCCTGCAGTGCGGCGCCTGCAAGGAGGCCTGTCCCCGCGGGGCGATCGAGCGGATCGGAGGGTAGCCCGGTCGCGGGGGCGGGGCGCGGCCTCTATTCGAGCGTTCGCAGAACGGCGCGGCCGAGCGGCGCGGGCTGGAAGACCAGAGCGCCCCTGCCTTCGTAGAACTTGGCGCGGAAGACGCCGTCCACGGCGTCGAAGGGCTCGGAGTCCCTTCCGGCGAACGAACGGACGCAGACCTTCTTCGAGAGGGCCTGTCCCTGCGCGATGACGGCGAAGGAGACAGGCTCGCCGGTTTCGGCGTCCTCGATGGAGAAAAGGGCGATGGGGTCTGTCCCCGCGGGACGACGAACGGCGACGGAGAGCCTCAGCGGGCGATCGACCTCGAGGGGGGAGTCCGCGCTGGGGACGGCCTCCTCCGTTCCCGTGGCGGGGTCTGTCCCCTCGGCTGCCGCCGTGGCGGGGTCTGTCCCCGTGGCTGTCGCCGTGGCGGGGTCTGTCCCCGTGGCTGTCCCCGTGGCGGGGTCTGTCCCCGCGGGGGAACGCGAGCGGGAGGCGACGCAGACGAGGAAGCGGACGGAAGCGTTCGTGGCGAAGCTTGCGGGGAAGGAGGGAATCGACTTGCGAGGGATGCGAAGGAGCGTGACGGCTGCATCGACGGAGGGGAAGAGGAGGTCTTCCGGGAGACGGTCCTCGGCGGGGGCGAGGTCGACGCGGGCGAGGCCGAGGCCGGGCAGGTCGAGGACGGGGGCGTCGGTCCGGAGGCGGCGTCGGGCGGATTCGGGCGCGGAGCGGCCCGCGCGGAAGGAGAGCGCTGCGCGCGACCAGGTTTCGGGGGCGTCGCCGCAGGGGAGGACGAAGAGATCGGCGCCGGAGCGGACGGCGTCCCCGGCGAGGGCGGCGGCCTCGTCGGGAGAGGCGGCGGACGCGGCGTCGAAGACGAGCGGGCGGTCGCGACGGACGCCGGCCCGGCGGGAAAAGAGGGCCGCGGTGGAGAAGGCGTCGAGGAATCCTCCGTCGGAACCGTCGGAGACGGCGCGCGGGGCGAGACGGGTCGCGGGGCCGAACGCGGGGAAGGGGTCGAGCAGGCGGCGGAGGTGGTCGTCGCAGACGGCGCGCAGGAATCGGAGCTGTTCCTTGCGGCGGCCTTCGAGGGAGGGTTCCGTCGAGTCGAACGGGACCATCGCGACGGTGTTGGAGACGAGGGTTTCGCCGGGGAGAAGGCCGAGCCAGACATCGAGCTCGGTATCCGTTCCGTAGCGGGAGAAGAGCCAGTCGTTCCAGGCGGTGCGGAGCTCCTGCGCGAAGAAGGCGGGAAGATCGTCCGGGGAACGCCTCTGGATGTCGGTCCACCAGGTCGAGGAGAGGGAGAAGAACCCGTAGGCGGGATCCTCGCCGCGGCGCAGGCCGGTCTCCCCGTTGAACGCGCGGGCCCAGTCGCGCTGGCGGCGCAGCGCGAGGACCTCGAGCCGCGGGTCCCAGAACGCGGCGAGGGCGAGGTCCGCGGGAGAGGCGGCGGCAAGGGCGTTGGTCCAGGCGGCGCGCGTGGAGGGGTCGTCCACGAGATCGACGGCCTCGGCGGGTACGGGGGCGTCCCAGAGTCCCTGCATCGCCTCGGCCCAGATGCGGACGCCCTGGCGCGCGCAGCTGCGGACGAAGAGGTCGCGGAGGTCGGGGCCTCCGGCCGCGGACGGGGCGGCGGCCCGCGGAAGGCGGACCATGTTGAAGCCGGAGAGCGCAAGCCGGCGCGCGAGACGGTCGCACGCGGCGGCGGGATCCTCTCCCTCCTCGGGGGAGGGCAGGGGAACCTCCGCCGCGCAGGCGAACGAAACGGGCTCGCCGCCGACGCGCAGCGAGGCGTCGCGGACGGAGACGAAGGCCTCCTGCGCGGGCGGCGCCGCGAAGGCGAGAGCCGCCGCGAAGGCGGCCGGAAGAAGAAGGGGGAAACGCTTCGACATGGCGCCGATTCTACCGCGGCGGGGACCGCAGGAAAACAAAAAAATTGGTGGCAAGGGAGGGAGTCGGACCCTCGACACAGGGATTTTCAGTCCCCTGCTCTACCACTGAGCTACCTCGCCACGGCAGGCCGCCGGAGACGGAAACGACCGTTCGGCGCGCGTGATGGGGGCGGAGGATAGCAAAACCGCGGCGCGAATGCAAGGGTTTTTTCCGTCATGTCCGCGAGCCGGCCGCGGATGCCGGAGCGGAGGTTCTCCGTCGGTTGAATTCCGGGTCGGCACATGCTACAATTCCCGGCGTCGGCGCACCCCTTCGCGCCTTCCGCCCGTCGCCCCCTCCCCACCGCCATTCCCACCGCCATGAAACCCATCCTCCTTGCCGCCGCCTCGCTCTGCGCCGCGGCCGTCGCCGCCGAGGCGGAAACGATCCGGCTCCCCTTCTACGGGGAAGTCGAGGTGATCGACACCGTCGACTGCACGCAGACCGACCACCGCTTCGAGGAGCATCCCGCCGGCGCGAGCCGCGTCGAGACCATCCTCGACGCCCCCTGCCGCGTGCTGCCCGTCCAGGAGAACACGAGCGCCTTCATGAAGTGGCGCCTCGGAGAGGGCAAGGGCGTGAAGCCCGACGGCGCCTATGTCGTCGTGATCGAATACCCCGACGACGTCGCGCGCGACTACATCGTCCGCAACAACGGCAACAACTCCCGCCGCTCCTTCTACACCGGCTCCGGCATCGGCGACCCCTGGGAGGCCGAGATCGTCGGGCACCACCCCGAGTCCCTCCGGATCCCGCAGAGCGGCAAGTACATGCGCTGGTGCGGGCTCACGTTCACGGGCGTGAAGGCCCCCAACCTCCAGGAGAACGGCACGCTCGACATCGCGACGGAGGGCTTCGACCTGATCCTCGCCCAGTACAAGCGGCGCCACCACCCGGAGTCGGCCGGCATCGCCGCGCGCCGCATCCAGCTCTGCCGGATTCCGGACGAGAAGGCCCTGTGGGCCAAGATCCCGTTCCCGCCCGCGCCGCTGCCGCGCCGCCACATCTTCTGGCGCGAGGAAATGAGCGACGGAGCGTCGAAGGAGGACGGCATCTGCGCCGGCGGCGCGGGCACCATGTGGTGGGAGCAGAAGTGCCGCGCGATGAAGATCCTCGGCCAGAACACGTTCTGCAAGGACCTTCTGGAGTTCGGCCACAACCAGGACTGGGACCCCAACTGGAAGCACGGCCAGCCCGGCGCCAAGTCCTGGAAGTGGATGTGGGGCACCAACGGCGCCCTTTCCGACCTCTGGGCGCGCCTCGTCCCGATCGTCGTCGACAAGTACGGCTTCGACATCCTGCCCTACTACGAGTACAGCGGCGGCATCGGCGCCGTCCCCGGCTCCCTCGGCCCGGAGAAGCGCGCGCAGCCGCTCAACGGCGAGGCCAACTACACGCACATCACCTGGTCCGAGGGCAAGGCGCGCGTCGACATCACCGACCCCGACACGCTCGAGGACCTCGAGTACGTCCTCCAGGGCACGATCCTGCGCTTCCCCGACCAGGTCCGGAAGGGCGGCTTCCTCGGCGCCTGGTTCCGCCCGCGCCCCGGCCAGTGGCCGGTGAGCTTCGCCGACGCCACCCGCGCCCGCTTCGGGCAGGAGGCCAACGGCGGCTCGACGCCCACGCGCGCCGACCTCCAGAACAACCGTGCGCTCTACGACAAATACATCGACTGGTACGGGAGGAAGCGCGCCGAATTCTGCGACAAGATCCGGCGGTACCTCGAGGAGAACGGCGTCAGGGACGCGATCGTCGTCATGGACAACGACGCCTCCGAGCCCGGCCACGGCCTCGCGGACCGCGACGGCCTGGTGACGGACGACCCCGACGCCTGGCGCTCGATCCTTCCCGGCAAGGGCGTCGTCGACGTCAACGACCCCTCGATCGTCTCCCAGCACCTCTACCTCAAGTCGCTCCGCACGCCCTCCTCCACCTGGGGCCGGTTCGAGTGGCAGCATGCCTGCCCCGGCGCCGATCCGGAGCACTACAGCAACCTGAAGAACGTCTGGATCGCCCTTCCGTTCCACAACCTGTTCTCGGTGAACGACCCGGGCGCCTTCGACGCCTTCCGCAACGGCAACGGGACGGAGACCCTCGTCCGCCACTACGGGCTCAACGAACACATGGTCAAGGACGCCGGCGGCAACCGCCTGATCGGCTACGCGATCGCCGACTTCGAGCGCGCGGGCCGCGCCTGCATGCTCTCGGAGGTGAACGCGATGGCGAACGGAGACCCCGTGAACCTCGGCTATCTCATGGGCACGCAGTTCTCGCGCGGCTTCCCGGGCCCGGTCGCGGAGTTCAACCGCAACTTCCTCGCTCTCCCCGCGCTTCCCTCCCGGAAGCTCGACGGGGCCTGCGCCGCGCCGGACGTCACGCTCCGCCGCATCGACTGCGTCGCCCAGGGCAAGGGCGCCTACTACGCGCTCGTCCACACGGGCATGCGCGGCAAGAAGGACGTGAAGGTCCGCGTTCCCGCCGGCGTCCAGCAGCTCACGGACATCGACGGCGTCCGCTACCCGGCGGAGAAGGGCTTCGTCACGATCCCCCATCTCAAGCCCTGGCAGCTCATGACATTCTGGGCCTCCCGCTAGCGCGGGCGCCCCGCTTCCGCCCTCGTCCCCCCATTCTCGAAACCCCTCCTTCCCCCGCCATGAAAAACGCACGAATCCTCCCGCTCCTCGCGGTCGCCGCGCTTTGCGCCGGCTGCCCCTCCCGCGCCCCGGCCCCCGACGAAACCCCGGCTCCCGAATCGTCCGGCGACAGCGCTCCCGCCGCGCCTTCGCCCGCGCCCACCGCCGCGCCTACGCCCGCCGCGGTTCCCGCTCCGCCCCGCGTTCCGGACGACGGCATCGCCAAGCCGATTCCCGCCACGGTCCATCCCGGCGACACGCTCCAGCTTCCGGTCTACGGCAAATGCGAGATCGTCGACACCGTCGACTGCACGCAGACCGACCACCGCTTCGCGGACTACCCCGCCGGCGCGAGCCGCATCGAGACGATCCTCGGCAAGCCCTGCCGCGTCCTCGACGTGCAGCCGGAAACGGCTTCCTGGGTCGACTGGCGCCTGGGCGAAGGCAAGGACCTGCGTCCCAACGGGGCCTACGTCGTCGTGATCGAGTACCCGGACGACGAGCCGCGCGCGTTCCACGTCCGCAACTACGGCAACAACTCCCGCCGCTCGTTCTACACCGGCCAGTCCAACGGCGACGCGTTCGAGGGGCCGATCGTCCACCACAAGCCCGAATCGCTCAAGATCCCGCAGACCGGCAAGTTCCAGATGTGGTCCTCCCTGACGTTCCTCGGCCTGCGCGCCGCCACCCGCGACGACACGGGCAAGATGGACATCGCGACGGACGGCTTCGAGATCGCGATCTCGCAATACCAGAAGAAATGGCACCCGCTTTCGGCCGGCATCGCCGTCTCCCGCATCCTGCTTTGCGAGATCGTCGACGAAAAGGCCGCGTGGGCCAAAATCAACTTCCCGCCCGCCCCGCTCCCGCGCCGCCACATCTTCTGGCGCGAGGAGATGGCCGACGGCGTCACCGCCGAAGGCGGCCTCTGCGACTCGAACCAGGGGCTCGACTGGATCGAGCAGAAGTTCCGCGCGATGAAGATCTTCGCCCAGAACACCTACTGCAAGGACCTGCTGGAGTTCGGCCACAACCAGGGCTGGGACGTGAACTGGAAGCGGCGCAACAACCTGCCCGGCGCCAAGCACGCCAACTGGATGTGGGGCGGCAAAGGCCAGGACTGGGACATCTGGGGCCGCATCGTCCCGATGGCGGTGGACCAATACGGCTTCGACGTCCTGCCCTACTACGAGTACGGCGGCGCCGCCGGCGACATGAGCTGCTCCACGCCGCCGCTCGGCCCGCAGAAGCGCGCCGAGCCGCTCGACATGGACAACAAGCCCAAGGACCACGGCATCAACTACACGCACATCTGGTGGTCCGACGGCAAGCTGCGCGTCGACATCACCGACCCCGACACGCTCGACGAGCTCGAATACATTCTGGACTGCACGATCTTCCGCTTCAAGGAGCAGGTCGAAAAGGGCGGCTTCCTCGGCGTCCTCATGCGCCCGCGCCCCGGCCAGTGGCCCGTGAGCTTCGCCGACGCCACGCGCGCCCGCTTCGCCAAGGAGGAGAACGGCGGCCAGGCCGTCTCCCGCAAGGACCTCAAGAGCAACAAGGCGCTCTACGATAGGTACATCGCCTGGTTCGGCAAGCGGCGCGCGAAGTTCATGGACGACATCCGCAAGTATCTCGAGGACGGCGGCGTCAAGAACGCGGTCGCGATTCTCGAGAACGACGACTCCGAGACCGGCTACCCGCTCAAGGACGGCGGCAGCATGACGACGGACGACCTTCCCTTCTGCCAAGCGGCGCTGCCCGGCAAGAACATCGTCGACGTGAACGACCCGAGCGTCGTCGGCCAGCACCGCTACCTCCAGGCGCTCCGGACCCCGTCCGGCACCTGGGGCTGCTGGGAGTGGCAGCACGCCTCGCCCTTCTGCGACCCCGAGCACTACCAGAACCTCAAGAACGTCTGGATCGCGATGCCGTTCCACGCGCTCTTCACCGTGACCGACCCGGCCTGCCTCAAGGAGTTCGACAACGCCAACGGCACCTCGACGATCATCCGGCACTACGACCTCAACGAAGGCACGCTCTTCCAGGGCGACAAACCCGGCAGCACCGGCTACTGCATGGCGGACTGGGAGCACGCCGGCCGCGCCTGCATGATCGCCGAGGTGAACGCGATGGCGAACGGAGACCCCGTGAACATCGGCTACCTGATGGGCTCGAACTACACGCGCGGCTTCCCCGGGCCGGTCGTGGAGTTCAACCGCAACTTCCTCGCGCTGCCGGCGCTGCCATCGAAGAAGCTCGAGGGCGCCTGCGCCGACCCGGACGTCACGTTCCGCCGCATCGATTGCGGCGGCCTCGGAAAGGGCGCCTACTACGCGGTCGTCCACACGGGCAGAAGCCCCAAGAGCAACGTGGAGATCCGCGTGCCCGAGGGCGTCGCGCGGCTCACCGACATCAACGGCCAGCCCTATCCGGTGCGGGAAGGCGTCGTCACGATCCCCCTCCTCCGGCCCTGGCAGCTCATGACGTTCTGGGCCGCCCGCTAGCGCGGGGGCGCCCCCGTCCGTTCCGTCCCCGGCTGCCCGCGCCGCCCATGACCTTCCTGGAGCGATTCTTCCCGCGCGCCGCGGCCGAGGGCCGCCCCGCGCTGCTCGGCATCCTCAACGCCACGCCCGACTCGTTCTCCGACGGAGGCCGGTTCCGCGACCCCGCCGCCGCCGTCGCGCAGGCCGCGCGCCTCCTCGCGGACGGCGCGGACGGCCTCGACCTCGGCGCCGAGTCGACGCGCCCCGGCTTCGCCCCCGTCCCCGCCGACGAGGAGGAGCGCCGCCTCCTGCCCGTCCTGCGCGCGGTGCGCGCGGCGTTCCCTTCCGCGACCCTCTCCGTCGATACCCGCAAGGCCGCGGTCGCCCGCGCCGCGCTCGACGCGGGCGCCGCCGTCGTGAACGACGTCTCCTCGTTCGAGGACCCCGCCATGGCGGCGCTCGTGCGCGACGCCGGCGCGGGCGTCGTCCTCATGAACGGCTGGCGCGAGCACGTCGGCGCCCGTCCGCGCGCCGCCGCGCCCGGCGGTCTCGCCGACTGGGTCGCGCGGGGGCTGCTGGGCTTCCGCGCCGCCGCCCTCGCCGCCGGGATCGAGCCCTCCGCGATCTGCCTCGATCCCGGATTCGGCTTCGGCCTCCGCCACGGCGACAACGCCGAGGTCCTCCGCGGCCTCGCCGGCATCGTCGACGCCTGCGCCCCCGCCCCGCTCCTCGTCGGCCCCTCGCGCAAGCATTTCCTCCGCGCGCAATACCCGGAGGCGGCGGGCGACCCCGACCGCGCCACCGCCCTCTTCTGCGCCGAGGCCGTCCGCGCGGGCGCGGCGCTGCTACGCGTCCACGACGTCGCCGCCGTCCGCGCCGCGCTCCGGGGGTAGGGACGCGGCCTGGCGCCGCCGGCGCCAGGCCGCCGCCACGTGCCGCGCGGCGCGGTCGAAGAGCCGGAGGCGCGCCTTCTCGAGAAGGGCGAGCGCGAGGAACAGCCCGAGCGCCGCGCCCAGGACGGCCCACGGAAGGATCGGCCAGGGCAGCGCGCCGAGACGGCGGAACGACCCCTCGAACAGGTTGCGGAAGACGAAGGGCTGCGTCTGCCAGAGGTACACGCCGAACGCCGCCGGCGCGAGGAACGCCGCGAGGCGCGCCGCGGCGCCGTCAGGCCGCCACGGCCGCGAGACGAAATAGCGCAGCAGAAGGAACGCTCCGCCGACCGTCGTCGGGGAAAGGTAGGTCAGGAACGGATTCTTCGGGCCGAACGTCCGGTCGACCCACGGGACGTTGCGCTCCAGAGCGAAGAACGCCACGGTCCACGCCGCGCATGCGAAGACGCCGGCCAGACAGGTCCACGGACGCTTCGCCGGCGGCACGTGCAGCCGCAGATGGGCGCCGGCGAGGAAGAGCGCGAGAAGCCAGAGGGACGAATACCCGCGCTTCAGGACGAACGGATCCTCGAAGTCGTAGAGGACGGGAAGGCTGAAGAGCGCCAGCGCGGCCAGCGTGGCGGCGAGCAGCGTTCGCCGGGACACCGACGCCATGCCCGCGGCGAGCAGCGGTACGAAGGGATACATGCCGGCGTAGGCGGAGAAATACCAGTAGGCCCGGCGCGTCATCGGGAAGGCGATGCCGCGCCAGTCCCCGGCGTGGAGCGCGACGCCCGTGACATGCGACGCGACGAGCGCCGACAGCAGGCCGACGGTCCATACGTCGGCGTACAGGCGAAGGAAGCGTCCCGCGCGGAACGAGCGCGTCCGGGCAAGCAGGTAGCCGGACACGAGCGCGAAGAGATCCACGGAGACGTAGCCCAGCGCGCACAGCAGCTGCGTCTCGTACGCTCCGACGACGCTCCGCCCCGCCACGGACTCGACGCCCCCCGCCTTGACCACGTGCACGAGGCAGACCAGCGCGATGGCGACGACGCGGGCCATGTCCACGCCGGGCAGGCGCGCGGGGCGGCGCTCCGCCGCCGCGGGCGGCGTTCCTCCGGCGGCCCGCAGGGGCGTGGAATCGGTGTCCGGCATCGCGCGGGACGCTTCTCGGACGGACGGGAGCGCTAGAAGACGACTCCGACGGAGAGGAAGAAGATCGCGCCCGAGAGATCGATCTCGGCGATGGTCTCGTCGAGATAGGAGAGGTCGGGCTTGCCGAGGTCGAACTGGTAGCCGCCGCCCACGGCGATGCGCGCGGGGGCGAGGTCGAACTCGAGCTGCAGCGCGGCGACGGCGAGCGAGGTGTCGTCGACGTCGAGGTAGCGGTCCGGATGGTAGTAGCGATCCCAGTCGCCGTACCGGCGGCGATGGCGGTGGCGGTAGTCTTCGTCGTCCCAGTCGTCGACGTCCATGGAGACGTAGCGGGCGCCCGCCTCCGCGCGCAGGGCGACCCCTCCGCCCAGATCGCAGCGGAGCAGGACCGAGGCACCGAACGGAACGGCGAGGAGGTCGCTCTCGACCTCGCCCCAGTCGTCCTCCCAGACGTAGGAGGCGCCCTGGCCGCCGACGCCGAGCCAGAGGCCGAAGGTTTCCGACGAATCCCAGACCGTCAGGCCGACGTCGCCGAAGCCCCCGACGGAATCGTCCCAGCCGTCGTCGTCCAGGGCGACGCCTCCGAAGCGCAGTTCGAAGCCGAACCGGGGGCCGGAGCCGGGCTCCTGGCCGAAGGCCGAGGACGCGGCGGCGGCGAGCAGCGCGCAGGAGAGAAGGGGAAGCAGGCGTTTCATGGCGGGGTTCCTTTCGTTTCGGCGGCGGATCGCCGCCACGCCACCGAGCCTAGCAGAACGGGGGGACGAAGTCAATTCGCGGTTCCGTCCGCGCTACAGGAGGACCTTCACGACCACCTTGCGCACGGAACACGGGCCGCCGGGGCCGGAGAGGCCGGGCTGGTGGGCCTCGTGCGGCCAGAGGACGAGGAAGGAGCCGGCGGGGAGGAAGACGGCCTCGCGCGGCTCGTCCGCCGCGAACCAGGCGATGTCGCCGGCCGGGTCGTAGGGCGCGACGGGGCGCAGGGCGTCCGGAGGGGCGACCTCGACGAACTCCTCGCCCTCCGCGACGAACTGCACGTCGGCGTAGCGGCGGTGGCATTCGAAGCGCTCGGGGTCGCGCGGATGCGTCTCGTAGGCGCCGGGGCGCGCGACGACGCGGTCGTCGTCGACCGCGACGGGGGCCCCCGCGGCCGTCGCGCCGTGGCGGCGAAGCCACGCGAAGGCCGCGGCGAAGCCGGGCCCGAGCGCTTCGTAGCGGAAGGATTCGGACAGGCGGTCGAGAACCATGGCGGGAGCGGGACGAGACGGGGCGGCGCGGCGGATCGCCGCGCCGCCCCGGCGGAACATCGCGGACTACGCCTTCGTGAACGAGGCCGACATGTCGGCCATCGCCACCTCGCGGACCTTCTTCTCGAACTTCGAGTTCTTGATGAGGCCCTTGAGCATCTTCTCGTAGGCCTTGCCGTCGAGCGGGAGCTCCACGGTCCTGTCCTTGAAGGACGAGAAGAGCATCGACGTGCCGAGCTCGACGGAGTTGATGCCCTCCTCGGCCGGCGCGATGAGCGGCGTGCCGTCGAGGATCGCGTCGACGAAGTTCTGCAGGATGCCGACGTGCTGCGGGCCGTTGCCGTTGGCGGGAATCTCGATCTTCCACGTCTCGGGCGTGCCGAACATCGACTGCGCGGTCTGGAGGAACTCCTTCTGGCCGACCGTGTTGCGCGTCCAGGTGATCTTGCCGTCCTCGACGACGATCCTGCCGCGGTCGCCGCAGACCTCGAGGCGGTTGGTGCCGGGGGCCTCGCCGGTGGTGGTGACGAAGACGCCTGTCGCGCCGTTCGGGTACTCGAGGTAGGCCGTGACCATGTCGTCCACCTCGATGTTGTGGTACTTGCCGATGCCGACGAACGCGCGGACCTTCTTCGGCATGCCGAAGAGCCACTGCATGAGGTCGAGCTGGTGCGGGCACTGGTTGAGGAGCACGCCGCCGCCTTCGCCCTTCCAGGTCGCGCGCCAGCCGCCGCCGTCGTAGTAGGCCTGGGGGCGGAACCAGGTCGTGATGATCCAGTTCACGCGGGTGATCTCGCCGAGCTGGCCGCTCTGGATGATCTCGCGCAGCTTGATGTAGTGCGGGTCGGTGCGCTGGTTGAACATCGCGGAGAAGACGACCTTCCTGTCCTTGTGCGCGGCGATGAGGCGCTCGCAGTCTGCCTTGTGGACCGAGATGGGCTTCTCGACGAGCGTGTGGATGCCCTGCGTCAGGGCGTCGATGCCGATCGTCGTGTGGTCGTAGTGGGGCGTCTCGATCATGACCGCGTCCACCTCGCCCGAGCGGATGAGCGCGCGGCTGTCGGTGAACTTGAGGTACTTGTCGCCGTAGCGGTCCATCTTGGACGGCACGATGTCGCAGATCGCCGTGAGGCGGGCGCGCTTGATCAGGCCGCGTTCGATGTTGGAGATGTGGCTGGTGCCCATGTTGCCGACGCCGATGACGCCGATCCGGACTTCCGTGAGCTTCTTCTCTTGCTTCTTCATGCTCGAAGATTGTCGTGTTGGGGTGGGAAAGCGGGGGATGCGCGCGCCGCTAGACGCGGAGCGGCATGATGACGTAGAGGAACGTCGAGTCGTCCTTGATGAGGCCGGGGCTCGAGCCGTTGTTGAGCTCGATCGTGACCGTGTCGCTCGTGAGGTTCTTGAGCGGCTCCATCATGTACTCGGGGTTGAACACCGCCTCGAGCGGCTCGCCGTCGTACTTGACGGTGACGGTGTCCGTCGCCTCGTCGATGTCCGGCGCCTTGATCGCGACGGAGAGCAGGTTGTTCTCGAAGTGCAGGCGCATCGCGTTGGTGGTGGGCGTCGTGGTGACGTTGATGCGGCGCAGGGTGGCGAGCAGCTCCTCGCGGTTGACGGAGATCTTGTTGTCGCAGTCCGAGAAGACGACCTGCTTGTAGTTCGGATAGACGCCGTTGAGCAGCTTGGAGCTGAAGAAAAGAGCGCCGAATTCGAAGAGGATCTGCGTGTCCTTGAGGACGACCTTCATCTCGCCCTTGTCCCCGAGCGAGCGGAGCAGCTCGGCGACGGTGCGCGGGGAAAGGACGACGTCGCGGGCGTTCTCGGGCGGGAACTCCAGCTCCGACCAGGCGAGGGCGAGGCGGCGGCCGTCCGTCGCCACGCAGGTGAGGCGGCCCTCGGCGAAGGAGAGCAGCAGGCCGGTGAGGACGGGGCGCGCGGCGTCGTCCGTCGCGGCCGCGTAGGACGTCTTGCGGAGCATCTCCTTGAGGACCCCCTGGTCGAGGGCGAACACCAGGCCGTCCTCGGCGCCGGGGATCTTCGGGAACTCCTTGGCGGCGATGCCCGACATCTTCGACTTGAACGATCCGCAGACCAGCCGCACGGCGTCGTCCTGGCCCGGCACGGAGGAGACCTCGACGATCTGGTCGGAGAGCTCGCGGACGATGGAGGTGAGGCGCTTCACGGGCAGCGTCACGGCGCCGGGCTCCGTCACCTCGGCCTTGCACGTCCAGCGCTTGGTGATCGTGAAGTCGGTCGTGGTGAACGCGAGCTCCTCCCCCTCGGCCGCGATGAGCACGTTGGAGAGAACGGGCAGCGTCACGCGCGTACCGACGACGCCCTGCACCGCGTTGAGGGCTTCGAGGAGGTTCGACTGGTGGATCTTGAATTTCATGGCTTGTTCACACCCTTCCTGTGAAGGGTTTTCCTTTGTTTGTTCAAAAAGAGGTCTTAGTAGGGGTGTCGAGAAGTTCCGGATTTCGATGCAAGTCTTGTTCTTTCAATCTGAACATCTGTCGACAATCTGTCGGTTTCCTGAAGGGATGCTGTTCGCGGAGGTCGGGTTGTCGACAGGGAGCGGGGTTGCCGACGGGTTGTCGACGGGTTGCGACAGGCTTGTCGACAGAACTGTTCACAACGGGAGGATCGGATTCGGAAAGAGTCCTTTCGCAGGTGGTTTGCGGGCGTGTATCATGCCCGAAACGGAGCCTTTTTGTCAAGGAAAAGCAAGCACGCGCGCGAGGCGCGCTAGAGCGGAAGGGGCGCGGAGACGCGGCGGCACGCCCAGCAGCCGTAGGCAATGGTGACGAAGTAGCTTGCGGGAACGCGCGGAAGGGCGGCGATCTTGACTCCGAGCAGCGTCGTGCGGCCGCCGAGCCCCATCGGGCCGATGCCGAGGGCGTTGGCCTCCTCGAGCAGACGGCGCTCGAGGTCGGCGAGCGCGGGGTCGGGCGAGGCGTCGTCGAGCGGGCGCAGGAGCTGCTCCTTGGCGCAGGCGTACGCGCCGGCGCGGTCGCCGCCGATGCAGACGCCGAGGACGCCGGGGGCGCAGCCCCCGCCCTGGGCGCGCCAAACGGCGTCGAGCGCACAGCGCCGCACGCCCTCGAGGTCGCGCCC
>CAMOEO010000003.1 GCA_946612175.1 uncultured Verrucomicrobiota bacterium | reverse complement strand
TCCGTCTCGCCTCCAAGCGCGAGATCAGCAATAACCCCTATCCCTGACCGAATACTTGGGCGACACGCGGGAGGCTTGCCTGCCGTGGGCCCTTTCTGGTAGGATGTGGGCGGCGGGCGCGTTCTGCGCATCCGCCGTCCTACCGCCATGTTCCATCGCATCGCCCGATTCCTTTCCCGCGCGTTCGCCGCAATGCTCCCCCTCGTCGCCGCGGGCGTCGAGCCTCCGTCGCCCGAGAACGCGACGCGCGCGTTCGACGATGTCGCCGTGTCGCCCGCCCCCGGCTTCCTCCCGGCCGAGGACTTCCCCGACCTGCGGGCGTTCTACGAGGAGCTCGACGCCCGGACGCCCGAGGGGCGGGTCGTCGCCCGCTGCGTCCTGCCCGACGCCGGCGGCGCGCTCCGAGCCGAGGCCGTCGCGGTCGTCCCCGCCTCCCTCGACGGGAAGCGCTGCTCGCTGGCCTACTTCCGCGCGATCTTCGACTCCGTCGAGGCCGCGGCCTTCGCCGCCGCCGCGAACCCGGCGGCCCCTGCGCTCGCCCGCCCCGTGGAACGGCGGCTTGCCGCCCTCGACGCCACGCTCGGCGAAGCCGAAGGCGGCGGCCGGTTCCTGAGCGGGGAAATCAGGGAGCCGCAGCTGGTCGCCTCCAACGAGATCCGCTACGGCGTCCTCTCGGAATCGACCGCCGGCGACGCGCTCTGCACGATTCCCGCCTGGGAGGCGCGGGCGATCGAGATGCTGTGGATCAAGGGCCGCGTCATCGTTCTCGCCTGCATGGCCGAGCTCGGCGACCGCGCGGAGGCCGACGCCGCGCTTTCCCGGCTCCACGCCGCCACCGCCGCATGGGCCGCCGATACGCTCCGCGCCAATCGGCTCCTCCCGCCCGCGACCGACCTTTCCGAGGAGGAAGACCCCGCCGCCGATTCCGCCGAGGAGCACGGCTCCGACCTCTCCGCCCCCTCGCCCTTCCAGCCGGTCCTCGTCCCCCCCGAAGCTCCCTTCCGGACCGCGGCCATCCGCGCGGAGAGAGTGCTCCTCGCCCGGGAGGCGGAGGAACTGGCGGCAGAGGAGGAGTACGCGCGCAAGGCCGCCGGCGGCCGCCTGCTCGAGCCACCGCGCCCCGGTCGCCGCCGCGCCCTGGCCCGCCTAGCGGACATGGCCCTCTCCCTCCTCGGCCTCAGCCTGGGCCTTCGCCTCCTCCTCCGCTATCGTGCCCGCCGCCGCCGCTTCGACGGCGTACGATAGAGATCATCCGCCAGCGCCCGGAACGGGGCTCTGCGTTCTCTGCGCTCTCTGCGTGAGATCATTTACCGGCGCCCGGGACGGGGCTCTGCGTTCTCTGCGCTCTCTGCGTGAGATTCTCCGTCGCCCGGGCGGGACGGGGCTCTGCGCTTCATGCGGGATGGATCCGCAGGAACGCCTCCTGCGACGACAGCGCCTCCTCCAGCTTCCCCGCGTGCACGAGCGAGCGGTAGAGCGCCGCGGAGCGCGCCTGGCAGTTGAGCGAGCGCTCCGGATTGAACTCGATGTCTGTGAAGGCGTCGTAGGTCTCGACGGCGGCCGCCAGCTCCGGGTTCGCGACCAGGGCCTTCAGGTAGAGCCAGTCGTAGAAGGCCGTCTTCGGCTCCAGAGGCCAGCGGACGCCCTCCGTCTCGAACGCGGAGAGCGGAAGCCCGACCGAATGCTCCTGGACGAACTTGCGCGTTTCCTTCGGATCGTGCGAGCGCAGTTCCGGGAACGGTCCGATGCCGCCCGCGAACACCTTGCCCGACTGAAAGAGCGATTCGACGGAACACGGCACGCCGCCGACCGGCAGCTTCAGGTTGAACGCGCTCAGGGCCTTGCCGGCTTCGATCTCCGACCGGCGCGACGCCTCGAGAATCCGCGCGTCCGGCCGCTCCCGCCGGACCGCGTCGTGCAGCGCGGCGACGCACTTGCGCTTCTGCGACGGCGCGAAGCCGGGGAACCATTCGAATTCGTAGTACCGCTCCGAAACGCCGACGGCGTCGAAGCGCGGGAAAAAGACGGGTCTTTCTGCCATGTTGGTGTGTCCTTGGTTGGATGGTGGGCGAACACACTGGTTATACCGGCGTCGGCCCCGCGTATCAATGGTCGGACCACGGACCCTCGTAGGGTTCGGCGATGCCGTTCTCGACGATCCAGCCGTTCGTTTCGGAACCATAGTAGCAGCCGTCGATGTTTTTGAACCCGCGGAATCGAAAAGGGTCGCCGGCGTTGTTCCATTCGCCGTACCGGATGTCCGGCGGACGGATCACCGCCGCCGGATCCCGGTCGGGGTGTATCCGCACCCGCGAGAACGGAATGGCGAGCTTGTCCGGTTCAAACCGGAAATCCTCGGGCACGACGACCACCCATGAATCCCAGAATTCCGTTCCCGCGCCTTCGACCATCCAGTAGGAGACGTGTTGGTATTGGGGTTCCGAGCAGAGGTAGAACCGGCGGCACGGTCCTTCGAAAGGCCGTCCGCGGTCTTCGAACGCCAGTCCGTCCGGACGGTCCGGATCGAGGGGCTTGTCGAACACGACAACGCCGTCGAGAAAGACCCGGAGGGCGACGCCTTCGGAGGCGTCCGCATACTCTTCGGTTTCGGCGTGGCGGTAATCGATCTCGTCCGGATCCTCCGGTCGTTCTCCCGGCGCCAGTTCCTGGCGCGTCACGGACACGTAAGTGTTCGTCGTCCGGATCTGGAACTCCAGGATCCGTCCGCGGATGCCTTTGGCTTTTTTCGCCGCGGCGGCGGCGACCGGCCACCAGTGGAGCAGATATGCGGTCTCACGGAGGGATAGCCGCCCCCAGTCGCACCAGTCCAGAAGCGCGGGCTTGTCGGAGCGGAGCTCCGCCTCCGCGTTCTTCATGATTCGCCGCTCCGCGTCGTCCGGCACCCCGAACCAACTTTCGGCCATGGGAGAGTAGGTGAAGTGACACTCGGTCATGACAAGTTCATACCACTTGTCCCGCACGAGCAGGTCGAGCCAATCGCCGCCGTTCAGTTTCGACCGGTCGCACTTGTCCGCGAACTGCGGCCGTCGACGCAGAAGCCAGCGCCAGTCCTCGCCGTCCAGCTTCGACCAGTCGCACTTGTCCGCGAATTGCGGGTATTCCTGCAAAAGGGTGGACCAATTTCCTCCGGACAGCTTCGACCAATCGCACTTGTCCGCGAATTGCGGTTGTTTCTGCAGAAGGTCGGACCAATTCCCGCCGTCCAGCTTCGACCAGTCGCACTTGTCCGCGAACTGCGGCCGTCGCCGCAGAAGCCTGCGCCAGTCCTCGCCGTCCAGCTTCGACCAGTCGCACTTGTCCGCGAATTGCGGGTATTCCTGCAAAAGGGTGGACCAATTTCCTCCGGACAGCTTCGACCAATCGCACTTGTCCGCGAATTGCGGTTGTTTCTGCAGAAGTTCGTACCAATTCCCGCCGTCCAGCTTCGACCAGTCGCACTTGTCCGCCAACTGCGGTTGCTGTTGCAGAAGGCCGGACCAATTCCCGCCGTCCAGTTTGGACCAGTCGCACTTGTCCGCCAACTGCGGTTGTTTCTGCAGGAACTCGGACCAATCCTTGCCATCCAGCCCGTCCAGTTTCGACCAGTCGCACTTGTCCGCCAGCTGCGGTTGCTTTTGCAGAAGGTCGGACCAATCCTTGCCATCCAGCCCTGCCAGTTTCGACCAGTCGCACTTGTCCGCCAGCTGCGGCAGATCCCGCAGAAGGCGCAACCAGGTCGGACCGTCCGGTTTCGACCAGTCGCATTTGTCCGCCAGTTGCGGCTGTTTCCGCAAAATGAACGGCCAGATCCGGACGTCCAGTCTCGACCAGTCGCACTTGTCCGCGAACTCCGGCTTGCAACGGAGAAGCTGGAGCCAGTTCTGTCCGTCCAATTTCGACCAATCGCACTTGTCCGCCAGCTGCGGTCGTTCCTGCAGAAGGTCGGACCAGTTTCGCCCGTCCAATTTCGCCCAATCGCACTTGTCCGCCAGCTGCGGTTGTTTCTGCAGAAGGTCGGACCAGTTTCGCCCGTCCAATTTCGCCCAATCGCATCGGTCCGCGAACTGCGGTTCTTCACGCAGAAGCGACGTCCAGTCCCGGCCGTCCAGTTTGGACCAGTCGCATTTGCCGGCGAACTCCGGACGTTCCCCCAACCACGCGGCCCAGTCCCCGCCATCCAACTCAGACCAGTTGCGCCGGTCCGCGAATTCCCGATGATTGAGGAGCAGGTCGGCCCAGTTTTGGCCGTCCAGCATCGACCAGTCGCATTCGTCCGCGAACTCCGGTCGGGTCTGGAGAAGGTCGGTCCAATTTTGTCCGTCCAGCTTCGCCCAGTCGCATTTGTCGGCGAATTGCGGTTTTTTCTGGAGAAGGGAAGCCCAGCCCCCGCCGTCCAGTTTCGACCAGTCGCACTTGTCCGCGAATTGCGGCTGGCTGCGCAAAAGGCAGGACCAATCCCCGCCGTCAAATCTCGACCAGTCGCATTTGTCCGCCAGTTGCGGTTGCGCCGACAGAAGTTCGGACAGGTTTTCGCCGCCCAGTTTCGACCAGTCGCATTTGTCCGCCAGCTGCGGTTGCGCCGACAGAAGTTCGGACAGGTTTTCGCCGTCCAGCTTCGACCAGTCGCATTTGTCCGCCAGCTGCGGTTGCGCCGACAGAAGTTCGGACAGGTTTTCGCCGTCCAGCTTCGACCAGTCGCACCGATCCGAGAACTCCGGGCGTTTCTGCAAAAGGCCGGACCAGTTGGCACCGCCCAGCTTCGACCAGTCGCACTTGTCCGCGAATTGCGGCTGTCCCTTCAGGAGCCCGGCCCAGTCCCAGCCGTTCAGCTTCTCCCAGTCGCACTTGTCCGCGAATTGCGGCTGTTCCGCCAGGAGCCCAGCCCAGTTCCCGCCGCTCAGATTCGACCAATCGCGCTGGTCCGCCAGTTGAGGTTGGCATTCGAGCAACTGGCGCCAGTTCCAATCCATCAATTTCGACCAATCGCATCTGTCCGCGAACTCGGGGCGGTTCTGCAAAAGATCGGAACAGTTCCCTCCGTCCAGTTTTGTCCAATCGCACTTGTCCGCGAACTGCGGCTGTTCAGCCAGAAGCCAGGACCAGTTGACACCGCCCAGCTTCTCCCAGTCGCACTTGTCCGCGAATTGCGGTTGTTCCCGCAGAAGAAACGCCCAGTCCCCGCCGCCCAGTTTCGACCAGTCGCACTTGTCCGCGCAGTCCGGATGGGAGTAGAGGAACCGGGACCAGTCGGCGCCCTTCAGTTCCGACCAATCGAAATCGAATCTGTCGGCGAACTGCGGCAGCTCCTTCAGAATCTCGGCCTTGCCGCATCCGTCCAGCTTCGCCCAGTCGCACTTGTCCGCGAATTGCGGCCGCCCCTTCAGGAGCCTGGCCCAGTCTCCGCCGTCCAGTTTCGACCAGTCGCACTTGTCCGCGAATTGCGGCTGTTCCGCCAGGAGATCGGCCCAGTTCCTGCCGCCCAACTCCGCCCAATCGCACTTGTCCGCGAATTGCGGCTGTTCCCGCAGGAGCCCGGCCCAGTCCCAGCCGCTCAGATTCGACCAATCGCGCTTTTCCGCGAATTGCGGCTGTTCCCGCAGAAGCCCGGCCCAGTCCCAACCGCTCAGCTTTTTCCAATCGCACTTGTCCGCGAATTGCGGTTGTTTCTGTAGAAGAAACATCCAGTCCCGGCCGCTCAGTTTCGACCAGTCGCATTTGTCCGCGAACTGCGGCGCCACGGCGAGGAGGTTTTCCCAGTCGTTTCCGTCCAGCTTCGACCAATCGCGTTTGTCCGTGAATTGCGGCTGTTTTTCCAGAAGCAAGTACCAGTTGATTTCATCCAGTTCATCCCACTTCTCGCATTTGTCCGCGAACTGCGGCTGCCTCGACAGAAGACGGGGCCAGTCCCGGGCACCCAGTTTCGACCAGTCGCACTTGTCCGCCAGCTGCGGCCGCACCCGAAGGAGCCTGCTCCAATCACAACCGCCCAGTCGGGACCAATCGTACCGGGCCGCGAGATCGGGATTGCGGTCGAAGAAGAGGGGGCCGAGCCAATACGAATCCTTTTCGTCCAGTTGGGACCAGTCGCATTGGTCCGCGAACTGCGGCTGGTGCGTCAAAAGGAGGTCCCAGTCTTGGGCGTCCAGCTTCGAAAAGTCGCAACGGTCCGCGAACTGCGGATGATCCATCAAAAGGACGCACCAGTCCCCGCCGTCCAGTTTCGACCAGTCGCATTGGTCGGCAAATTCGGGGGTGAGGGCAATGATTTTGCGCCATTCCTCGCCGGAAAGATCCTGCCAGCCCTCTTTTTGAGCAAAGTCAGGGTAGAGCGCGACCAAGTCGGCCCATTCGGTCCCGGACTTGCTTCCGTCGTTCGCGTTGCTCGTTTTATCGTTTTCGGACATGTGTTTTATCCTCGTTGGTCGAATCCACCGGCCGAGTCTACCGGCCGCACGGGCGGTTGTCAACCGATTCCCCGGAACGCCTCGTAGTTCCGCGTCGACCGGGGGCCGCAGAAGACGGCGAACTCGATCGTGCGGAACTGCCGCCGGAACGCCGGGAGGATGTTCGCGTAGGCCCGTGCGACGATGGCGGGGTCGTTGCGGAAGGCGCCGCAACCGAAAGCGCCGAGGACCAGCGCCTGCGCGCCGTTGGCGGCGGCGACGGCGAGGATCCTCCTTCCGCGCTTCTCGTGCAGGGCGAGCAGTTCGGCGGGATCGATCTCCGCCCGCTCCCCGTCGTCCGGGTTGTAGGCATTGGACGCGTCTTCGCGCAGGTTCGGGGCGGCGCAGGTGACGACATCGACGGCGAACGGCTTCTCCAACGGCCGGTAATCGTCGTCCTTGAGGACGAGAACATCCTTGGTGTAGATGATGTCGTCGTTGTGGAGCGGGTTCTTCGCCCGGCGGTGCGGGGCGTAGAACAGGTTCCACATCCGTTCGTCCTTCAGGCAGGGATAGAGCGTCGACACGCGGCACAGGCTCTCCTCCTGGGCGCCGGCGCCGCGGGTCACGCCTCCGCCCGGACTGGTGGACGAGGCGAAATTGAGCACGGCGGTCCTCAGCCCCTTCCCGGCGTGGACACGGGCGGCCTCGAAGGAACGGTGCTTCGTCACCGCCACCTCCGCCGGCTCGGCATACGGCGGCCCGGGCGGCGCGATGTCCGCGCCCTCGGCGATGAACTGCTGCGTCTCGATGCTCCGGGACACGGCCTGCCGTAGATCGTCCTCCGCCTCGATCCGCGCCAACGTGTCCTTGAACACCTCCACGCGCATCGCGCGCTGCTGGTAATCGAACATGGTCAGTCCTCCCTTGTCGCCCTATTTGAAAAACTCCTCGGGCGAGAGGCGCCTGGGGCCGTTTTTCTGCTCTTTTCCTTCATCGTTTCCACCGTCGTCTCCTGAATCGGGCAGGCCGAGCCATGGACCGTCATACGGCGCGACGGAGCCGTTTTCGACGGTCCAGAACACGGTTCTGTCCGGACCGAACATACGGACGAGCCAGCTCCGGGTGAGAAAACGGAACGCGTCGCCGCCGGGCTTCCGCCGCCCGTAGCGGAATTCCGGCGGACGGATCAGCCGCAGCACGGGGCCGTCGGCCTCGATCCGCGAACGATGGAACGGCACGACGAGCTTCCCGGGCTCAAATCGAAATCCCGCGGGAACCTCCATCACCCACGCCGACCATCCGGAGGGACCGTCGGGCGCGCATCCAACGAGCAGCCGGCCCTTCGCGGGCTCGTCCGCCTCGAAGAGCGTCCCGCGGTCCTCGACGGCAAGCCCGTCCGGACGGGACAGGTCCAGGTTCCGGGAGAAGACCGTTTCCCCGTCCAGCGCCGCCGAGAGCGTGACCTGGCCCGGTTCCGCCACCGAATACGAGATCCACTTCGGGGCGTTCCGCGTCTCGTCGGCCCGGGGATGGCGGGGAACCGCTCCCGGCTTCAGGACCTTGCGGCAGAGCTCCATGGAATTGTTGAGAGCCCGTTCGATCTCGACCGTGATCGCGAGGATCCCGCCGCGGATGCCGCGCTTCGCCTTTGCCGCTTCGGCCGCGGCGGGCTGCCGGGCGAGGATTCCCGCCACCTCGAGCAGCGAGAACTTCGTCCAGTCGCACTTCCCGGCGAGCTCCGGATGGTCCGCGAGGACGCCCGCCCATTCGGACGCGTCCATGTTCGCCAGCGTCCCCTCGTCGGGAACGCCGGGTTTGTTTACGTTGTTCGTGTTGCCTGTCTTTTTGTTTTCGGGCATTTCGTTTTCACCTCGTGGAGAGAGGGTACCGTCCGTCGGGGTTGAGTTCAACCCTGGCGGGCGTCCTTGACGTGGGCCGGCGGGCGGGGAGCCTTCCTATGCGTTTGGATGCGCATGGAATTCATCCACGAATTCTCGTCCGCTTTGAACTACACTCCTAAATTCGCGAGTTGACCAGTCCAAGTCGCCCAATCTGGACAAAAGCATGTTTCGATACCTTCTCATGCCGAGCCGATCTGCCGCCTCGGAAATGGATTCGGGAATAGACGCTCCAGGACGCTCGTGCAATTCCAGTTGGAGGAGATTTCGCGAAATGGAATACTGGAGGAACCAGCCAGGCCCTTCGTCGATAATCAACGTGTTCGATGTCGCCCCGCGCTTGCAAACCGGAAAGACGGAGCCCTCCAGGGAACGAATCCGCTCCAGAACCGGATTGTCGCAAGACGGATATGTCAAGTGCGCGTTGCCATTCAAAAGAGAGGCCTCATACTGCAGGAACGGTTCGGCCGGGCAGCGTTGCCGAAGCACCTTGGACTTTGTCACCAAAACACGGAGATTCCCCTTCTGGGCCAGAAGGTAGCTTCTTCCATCCTCTTCGTTCACGGGAAAACAACCCCAACCTTGGCGGGACAGGAAACCAAGCTGTTGGAGAAGTCGTTCATAGATGCTTCCGACGAATAGGCCGACATGGCTTTCCGAAAGGGTCAGGGCCGCCTCGAAAGGTTTCCGGACAAGCGAATCCAACGCTGGTTGCGGCATGGAAAAGAGTCTTTTCGCATCATCGTCGTTCCAGTTGTCGAAATGCCAGCCGCACAACTCCATCCCGACCGGACGGAACACGCGTGTGTCGAGGCCCGTTCGCAATGCAATCTGGTCGCCCCACGCGATTCTTGTGTTCCAAAAATGTGTGCGTCCCGCGTACCGTTCGAACGCCGCATACTCCGGAGGCAACGCCCCGAACACCGGCAAAGTACGTGCAAACGTGCTATAGTCGCCCGTCCGTTGACCGACTAGCCATTCCCATGCTCTTCGGTGAGCGGTGTTATCAGTCGGAGGCGCGGAGCCGGCCGGATTGTGGTTCGCAATGACAACGGAAATTGGATTCAGTCCCGGCGCGTCTTTTCGATCTACGTTGCCCCAATAGGGTTCGGGCATCAAATCCAACGCAATTCGATTGCCAAACACCCGCAGAAACGGATCGGTTTCCCGGAGACGAACCCGTCGGGCCGGGTCTTTCCACTTCTGAATCGTCCGGTCCCAGTGTTCAACATAGTCTTTGAGAATTCTTTTTGCCTCTTCTTCGTTCATGGAAAGTCCCTTGCTTATTTCCCGTTCGCCGCGCCATTCGCTTCCTGTTTTGAATGGCGATAATGCGACGGATTATACCCGGGCATCTCGTTCGATTCAACCGCGCCCCGCGAGGGGCGGGCCGAGACGGCGTGCGCGGGCGCGTTTGGCGGCGGCCCAGGCGCGGCGCTCGTTGTCGAGGATGGGCTTCGGGGTCTTCAGGGATTCGAGGCGGCGCAGGCGCGGCGGCTTGGCGTCGAGGTCGAACGTGCCGCCGCCGACCGTGAACTCGCGCAGGCCCGAAAGGCGGGAGAGCTCGCCGACGAGCCCGTCGAACCACCAGGAGAAACCCTCGGGGCCGGCCTCGGGATCGATCTCCGTCGGGACGGGAAGCCGCGCGAAGGAAAGGCCGGAAAGCCCCTGGCAGCCGCGGAACGCGCCGGGCGCCACGCGAACCGGTTCGCGGTCCTCGCCGAAGTCGAGCGCACCCCGCCACGCCGGCGGAACGCGGACGAGCGTCCGCCCGTCGCGGGAGAACAGGACGCCGTCGACCGAGGCGAACGACGGATGGTTCGGCGGGACTTCGAACGCCTCGAGCTTCGGGCAGGCGTCGAACGCGAAGACGCCGATCGCCGACGTCTCGTCCGGGACGCGGAACGTCCGCCTCTCCGGATCCGGCGCGTAGAGAAGCGTTCCGCCGCCCTTCGTGTAGAGGACGCCGTCGCGGCTTTCGAACGTCCCGTTCTTCGGATCGACACGGATTTCGCGCAGACGCGGGAACGGCTCGAAGGCGTGGACGGGGCACGGCGCATCGACCGCGTCCAGAAACCCGGCGATCGCCGAGACGGACGCCGGGATGGCGAGCGTCCTCGCGGAGGGGATGTTCCGTTCGAAGTCGTAGGGGATGTATTCGGTCCCCTCGAAGAACGTCCAGTCCCCCTTCGTCGCGAGCTGGACCGGCCTCTTGGGCAACGGCCGGCGGATGTCGCCGTCCGTGCAGCGAACCACCGCGACGCGGCGGTTCAGCCAGTGGTCCGGCGCGTAGCGCTTGGCCCAGTCGGCCTTCGTTCCGTCGAACGCGAGCTTCTTCACGTAGAACGGCTCGGCGCCGAAGTCGATCGTTCCGTTGGAGCAGCGGACGACGGGATTCCTGTCCTCGCACCAGTTCTTCGGGAATTCGATCCGGTCGAACTCCTCGACGGTCCCGTCGTAGAGGATTTCGGAAAGAGCCGTGGCGTAGAAAGCGTCGGATTCGATCTTTTTCAGCGCTTTCGGGAACGTGACGGACCGGAGGTTTGTGCATCCGACGAACGCAAGGAGCCCGATGGAGGTCACGTTCCGCGGAAGGGCGACGTCCACGAGGTCCTCGCGGTTCCAGAACTCCTTGAAGCCGATCTCCCCGGAGGTCTTCGGGACGAGGCGGCGTCGGGTTTCATTCTTTCTCATGCTCTGTCTTTGCCTTCTTCTTGCGCGGTTCTTCGAGCTTCATCGTTTCGCCCGTGAACGTGTCGCGGGCGGCGAGATCCGACGACTTGAGCCTGGCCTTGTTCTCCGGCGTCGGATCGTTGAGATACCGGAGCATGGCGGGGGATACGAGGATCATGGCTGGAGTCTACCTTGGAGACGGGCGAGTTTCAACGCTTTGCGCGGCCGAGGCCGCGCAAAGCGTTCGGGTAGACGATCGGAACGTCAAGGACATTTCCAACTTTTTTCCAGATTAGCCGTCTGGGTTTTTCATCCAAGTTCGCATCGGCCAGTTGAAACGTTCCGATGAAGGTGAAGCCATCGGCTCCGAACGAATCCTTCACCCGACCGAAAATGATTCGACGAGCTGCATTCTTTGGATTCGATTCAAGTTGGGCTGCAATCCGTTGCCACCCGGTTTCCGCATGCTGGGGCATTCCTCTTTCCGGTTCCTTCTCCACAAGCGTTTTCCCGTCAAGGGAAAGGGTATTGTCCCATGATCCTTCCTGAACGCCGGAAACCGTCATGTTCATAAAACAAACGTCAAGATTCCCATCCGAACCGGGAACCTGCAGGGCCGCCCGCATGTATTGTCTGTACGGATTCCCATCCGGCCGACGGATTTCCAATGCGGACAACGCCTCCGCATGCGTTCGGAAAAAGAAGCGATCAGAGACCGAAATCGCCCCTTTCTCTCGAATGCGAACGGCGGGAGGGGCTTGATCCCATGCCGGGCTGCCGGCCTTTTTGTAACGTTCGGCAATGTCTGCCGCAACCCGGTCGAGTTCGGCATCGACTTCTTCGATTGGCCGCAGAACGCGAATGCCGTTCTTTTCCGAATACCATTTTACCCGATGTTCAAAGAATGACTTTTCGTCAACGGCCACGATGGCTTTGAGAGGATCCACCTTCCCCGCTTCGATGATGTCTCGCGTTCGCGCAGCGTCCGCTGCTTCATGTCCGCAGTGATACCCCTCGTCGCATTCGACAGAAAGGTTGATAGCAGGAAAATAGAGATCAAGAAGCGCATAACCATCCGGGCGCTTGACATATTGCTGCGTGACGGGTTGGATAAGAATTCCCTTGGCGCGAAGACGGTGCCAAATGCCGGTCACAACGTAATTTTCGAACTTTTTCCGATTTGTCCGTTGGAATGACTTGGCGAGGTAGTCAGCCATGCTCATCGCCGCACAGGAGCGGTTCATAGTGCCGTCCGTGCAGTGGACCACCGGTGTGCGGTCGATCCAGGCCTGCTCCCCTTCTGGTTTTTCGATTCGACGGAATTTCTCCATCGTCCCGGCGAAGAAGATTTCGTTGACGGCCGTATCGGAGAAGGCGAAGTTGCCCATCCGTTCCAAGGACTTCGGCAGGGAAACCGAACGAAGATTGGAACATCCCATGAAAGCGGCACCTCGGATGGCCTTCAGGTTGTTTGAGAACCTGACGCTCTCGAGATTTGTGCAATGTTCGAACGCCTTGGCTTCCACGACTTCCACGGAGTCGGGCATCCAGACGGTCCGGACCTCGTCGGACGTGAACGTGTTTTCGCTTTCCTTGCCGACGACGCGGGCGCCGTCCGGAATCCGGACGTTCTCCATGCTTCCCGTGTAGGGATTCCAGTTTCCTTCGGCATCTTGGTAGGCGTTTTCGATGGCCATGGCGGCTTTCGGGGTTATGGGTCGATGGAGGGATTGTCGCGCAACGGAAAGCGATTCTAGCAGAAGCGGTCTTCGGGGAAAAGGGGAAATGCCGGACGCGCGGCGCGGCAAAGCCGCCCGCGCGTCCGGCAGGACCGAACTACCCAGGAAATTCCACGCTGTCCTCCACGCGCCTGTAGACGCATTTTCCGGCATTTTTGGATTCTTCGGCATCAATCCGGAAAACGCCCAGGAAACCGAAGCCATGCTTCAGGGGGGCGATGGCTCCGAACTTCCGGTTGTTCCGGAAAAAGACGATCCGGCAGCCCACCTCTCCGTTTTCCTCCTTGCGGATCTCCTCCTCGACCTTCTCCAGGTTCTTCCGGGCAAGAAGGGCTCCATCGCCCTTCTCCTGCTCGTTTCCGGTGTATTCCTCCACGATCGCGGGATTCGAATAGAGGTTGCTCCAGTTTTCGGTTTCCGAGGAGGGAAACCAGAGCCACCGGTTCGTCTTCGGAACCTGGAACCAGCCGCAGCGGGAGCGCGGCTTCACGCCGAACATCCTGCACCAGTCGCGAATGGTCTTGCAGGAAGGATAGACGGGATTTCCGATTTCGTTCTTCCAGTTGATCTTGGGCATGTTTTGGTTTTTCTTGATTTGATTTGCTGGTTTGTTGTGGATTGGAGTTGTTCGCGAACGGCGGACATTATAACACAGCATGCGGTCTACCTAAACAAACGGGCTGGGAACAAGCGGCGCAGCCGCCACAAAAACACTCCGCGGACTTCGCGAACTCCGCGTGAGAAATCACGCAGCGCCGCCCCTTAGCAGGGCTCTGCGCTCTCTGCGCTCTCTGCGTGTCAAAAACAACCCCGCGAACTCCGCGTGGAAACGACCGGAACGGGGATCCGCATTAGCTCCGCGTGCGGAGGCGGTCGTAGTTGTAGCGCACGACGGCGATCGAGCGGTCGGCCTGTGCGTTCAGGCGGGGAATCCAGTCCTCCATCGGGACGTCCGCGCGAAGCAGCTCGTTCACGCGGCGGCAGAAGAGGACCTCCTGCTCGGTGATCGTCTCGGCGGAGTCGCGTCCGGGGCAGCCGACGAACGCCGCCTCCATCGGGTTGCTTACGAACATCCCGGTGAAGAAGCCGCGCAGGCCGGCGCTTTCCGCGAACGCCGCCGCGTAGCACCAGACGCCGACGACGCGCCGAGCGCGAATCGAGGGGGCGTTGGTCGCGTCGACGAGATACGGCGGATTGCGCGCGATCGCGGCGAGGTCGGCGCGCGCCATCACGCTCGGGTCGAAGAGCCCCTGCGGGCTGCCGTGGCCGCAGAGGACGAGCGCGTCCTCCTCCTCCGCGATCGCCGCGTCGACGGCGCGGCGGGCGTCCGGGGTTCCGGGGCGGACGTCCAGGACGCGAGCGTCCGGGATGCCTTCCCACAAGGCGGCGAGGACGCGGGTGTCCACATCTCCGGTGTTCGAGAAAACGATGGTCATTCTGTTTCCTTTCGTTGGTTTTGGCAAAGAACGGAAACAGTATACCACGGATCGCGGTCAACCTAAACTACGCTTGGCGAGTTGCGTCGCAGCGCGTGTTTTGGTAGGATTCCGGGCCATGGAACTGATGCCGCAACGCAACCTGGGGATCCCCGTCTGGGGGACGAAATCGTTTTTCCGCGATGTGGAGGACGCCACGCCGGAGTTTCGCACGCGGGCGCGCAACGCGTTCATCCGCTGGCGTCTCGGCGTGTTCTCGAAGGGTCTCAACTGGGAGAAGCTCCACAACCGTGCCGGCGCCGAGTTCCGCTCGATCCGCGGCTCCCGCTCGATCCGCCTGCTCTACGTCGAACGCGACGGAGGCGCTCTGTTCTTCGGCGCGAATCTCCACGACTACGAGACGGCGGAGACGGTCGACCTCGCCTCGCTCGTCCCGGCGGGCCCGCTCGAGTCCTGGGATCCGGCCCCCGGCGATGCGGAGGCAGCGATCGCCGAGACGGAGTCGGAGGAGGGCGACGCCCCCGCCGCCGATCCCGACCTGCTTCCGGAGGACAATCCGTTCTCGGATCCGAACGCGGTCTCCAACGACGCGATGCTCGGCCTGGGCGTGCTCTGGGAACACATCGGCGCCGTCCGGAACCTCAAGGACGGGGTCGCCCTTCTCGAAATGTTCGAGCGACACCGCAACGTCCTTCCCGAAAAGGAGCTGATGGCCCTCTTCGACTCGCCGCGCCGAACCACGCTGCAGAGGCTCCTGCTGGCCCGGCGCCGCGCAGGTCTCGCCGCGCCGCCCGAGGACGTCGACGGCGGCCGTCCCGAGGATCTCGACTACTGGCGGGCAGCCTCCCTCCGGAGCTTCCGGGCCTGGCTTTCGCCCGATCAGCAGGACGCCGTCTTGGCTCGCTCGCCCGGGACGACGGTCGTCCTCGGCGCGGCCGGGACGGGCAAGAC
This sequence comes from uncultured Verrucomicrobiota bacterium, assembly GCA_946612175.1. Classification (GTDB taxonomy): domain Bacteria; phylum Verrucomicrobiota; class Kiritimatiellia; order RFP12; family UBA3636; genus UBA3636. The sequence continues at coordinate 12,128 of CAMOEO010000003.1, read as the reverse complement.
CGCGGTCGCGCTCTACCGCGCCTCCTTCCTCGCGCGGGCCGTATTCGACGCCCCCGGCGACCGCGTCCTTCTCACCACGTTCTCGACGACGCTCGCCGAGGACCTCGCGCACCGGCTCGACGACGTCTGCGACGACCCCGACGTCCGCGCCCGCATCGACGTGCTCGCCGTGAACGACGCCGTCGCCGCGTTCCTGCGCGCCAACGGCGTCGAGGCCGACCTCGGCTTCGACCGCTTCAAGGACTACAACGCCCGCGCCGAGGCGCTGATGAGACGTGCCGCCGCCGAGGCCGGCTACACCGGGGTCCGGCGCGCCGGATGGCTGCGGCAGGAGCACGAGATGGCCGTCGAGGGGGCGGCGATCCGGCGCGAATCGGACTACGTCGGGCGCGTCCTGCCCGGCCCCGGGACGAAGCCGGACGACGCCGAGAAGAAGAAGCTCTGGCCCGTCTTCCGCCGCTTCGAGGCGCTGGCGGAGGCGGAGGGGTTCTGGACGCCCGGCCGCGCGGCGAACCTCGCCGTGCGGATGCTCGGCGGCGGCACGGCGGCCCCCGCCACGCGCTACGCCGCGGCGGTGGCGGACGAGACGCAGGACCTTTCCCCGCCGCACCTGCGCTTCCTCGCAGCCGTCGTCGGCGACGCCCCCGGCCGCCCGCGGCCGGACGGGCTCACGTTCGTCGGCGACGCGCGACAGCGCATCTACGACCACGGCGGGAGCCTCCGCTCCGCCGGCATCGACGTCTGCGACGTGCGGCGGCTCGTCCGCAACTACCGCTCGACCGAGGAGATTCGCCTGCGCGCCGAGCGCTTCCTGGAGGGCGTCCCGTTCGACGACCTCGACGGCGACCTCGTCGTGCGCGCCCCCTCCCCGGCCGCGCGCCGCGGACCGCCGGTCGAGGAGTTCCGCTGCACGGACGACGCGGAGGAGGCGGAGAAGATCGCCGAGGCGGTCCGACGCTGGATGGAGGAGGACTCGCGCCAGCCCGGAAGCCCCGCCCGCCAGCACGGCGAATACGCCGTCCTGAGTCCGTCGAAGAAGCGCGTGGACCTGCTCTGCGCGGCGCTGGAAAAGGCCGGCCTGCCGGCCGTCGCCGTCAGTGCCGGCGAGACGCCGGGCGACCCCGGTCGCGTGCGCGTGATGACGATGCACCGCGCCAAGGGCCTCGAGTACCAGGGCGTCGCGCTCGACCTCGATGCGCAGAACTGGCCGATGTCCCCGCACCAGGCCAGGACGCTTCCGTCCGAGGAAATCGTCCGCAGGGAGCGGCGCGCCCGGTGCCTTGCCTACGCCGCCCTCACGCGCGCCATCCGCCGCGCCCTCGTCACCGGCGTCGGCCCTGCGCCGGAAGGCGTCTGACGCGCGGCGGCGGCGGTGCCGCCACCGCCGTCGCTTCGACGGTCATGCGGAGGCGCCGGGAGTGGCGAAGACGCGCCGCGACCAGAGGGCCAGAAGCCCGAGCGAAAGAATCCATCCGAGCGCCGGCAGCCCATACCGGCGCCAGGGAACGACGGGCTCGAGCTCGACCTCGCACGGGCCGGCGGGAAGATCCCGCACGGCGAGGAACAGGCCGCCCGCGCGGAGCGCGGTGCCGTGCGGCTCGCCGTTGAGGCGGACGCGCACCTCGGGGAACCAGCGCAGGCGGTTCTCGCGGACGAGCAGCACGCCCCCCTTCTCCTCGGGGCTGCACTTCACGACCGCGCGGCGCCCCTGGTTCGACGACGGGGCGACCACCCATTCGGCGGGCTCGGGATCGTGCGTGGCGGGGTGGCTCTCGTCGGGCTCGTAGAGGCCGAGCAGAAGCTCCCGGCGCAGGTCGAAGCCCGGGGCGGCGATCGCCGCGAAGACATCGGCGGGCGACGCGTTCTCCGCGATGCCGCGCCAGCCGTGGTACACCGCCACGGAGGGCGGAACGCCGACCGGCTCCAGCATCGCCACGGGAGCGGAGCGCAGGTCGGCGGCGCGGACGAGCCGCTGCCCCGGACCGAAGTCGTAGAGCCCGGCGACGCGCGCCGCTCCGGCCTGAACGAACTGCGTCGCGACCGCGCGCGGGAGGAAGACGGCGGCCGTTCCCCAGTACGCCCAGAGCCGTGCGGGGGCGCCCGCGAGCGCGCGGAGGGACTGCACGCGCAGCGACGTGGCGGGATCTTCGTTTGCGGTCGGGTCCGCAAGCGCGAAGCCTGCCTCCTCGACTGCGCCGAAGGGGACCTGCAGCGCAAAGCCGGGAAGCGGCCGTCCCGAGAGCTGCAGATACGAGTACGCGAAGCCGTCGGGCGTCGAATGCCGCTTGAGCAGGTCCGCGGCCGGCGCCGAGGGGGTGTAGCGCGCCGAGACGTCGTCCGTCCGGACGTAGCCGCGCGCGACGACCCCAAGGTCGAGCGCCGTCGCGGCGACGAGCGCCCAGGCCGTCCATCGCGCGACGGCCGCGCGGCGCGGCGTCCGCAGGAACGCGGCGAGCGCGATCGCGCCCGCGCCGAGCGCGAAGAGCCAGGCGCCGTGCATCGGCCCTGCGGCGCGCAGGCGCGCCAGCTCGCGCGCCGCGGCGGAGCCGGCGGGCGCCCCGACCGCGGCGAGGATCTTCGCGTGCGCGCCGGGGTCGAAGCCGAACGCCGCCCCGCCGAGCGCGGCGGCACCCAGCGCGAGAAGCAGGATCGAGGTTTTCGCCGCGAGGCGCTCGCGCCGCCCGGATTCGCGTCCGAGCCGCGCCAGGCCGAACGCGAAGAGGATGGAGACGCACACCTCCGCGAGGTGCACGAACTTGAGCGGCGCGCGCACCTTGTCCATCATCGGCAGATGGTAGAACAGGCGGTAGAGGAAACCGAAGCGCCCGAGCGCCAGCAGCAACGCGACGAGCGCCGCGCCCGCCCAGAAGAGGACGAGCCCCGGTGGCACCGCCGGGGTCGTTGGCTCTCCGCCATCCATGTCGGAGCCCTTCCTCCGCAGGTCGAAGCCCGCGCCGACGACCGCGAAGAGCGCGAGCGCGACGCCGATCGCGCCGAGGTAGATCGAGTGCTGGCGGAAGTTGGGGAAGCCCTGCCCCGTCTCCTCCCAGCCCTCCGAGCGACCGATGCCGCCCCAGTAGGGTGCGGGCGCCCAGCCGGTATCGAGACCGTGCAGGTTCGGGGCAACCAGTTCCGGAAGGTCCTCCGGCGGAAGGCTCCAGTTCGTCGCGAAGATCCAGCGCTCGTGCGCGGCGGCCTTCGCGGCCTCGGGGTCGGCGGCGGCGTCCGGGGACGCCTCCCCCGCCCCGCTCGCCTCCATCTGCGCCTCGCGTCCGGCGACCACCGTACCGAACACGTACCGCATCGTCCCGAACCCGAACGCGCCGAACGCGGCGAGCGCGAAGACGGCGCCGGCGAGCCACGGCCGCCACCGCGCCGCGAGAAACGCGCGCGGACCCTCGGACGCCGCGAGATGCGCGGCGCGGAAGAGACCGTAGGCGATCGAGAGCAGCAGCAGGAACGTCATCACGTCCGGCTGCGTCGCGAGTCCGCATACGGCGCAGACGCCCAGCAGCGGGAACGCCGCCCACGCCGCGCGCGGGCGCCGGACCGCCGTCTCCAGCAGCGGCAGCATCCAGACCGCGTAGACGACCATGCTCGAGTATCCGCGGTGCCCCGCGTTGAAGAGCGTGAAGTGGTAGCCGGAGAGCGCCATCGCGAGACCGCCGCCGAAACAGGCCGAGAGCGGGAGCCCGAGCAACCGCAGGTAGACGCCGAGACCGAGTGCGACGAGCCCCGCCGAGACGGCGTAGAAGAGCTCGTGGGAGACGAGCGACGGCAGCAGGACCTTCATGAGGTTCTCGTGGTCGAGGCACGGCGTGCCGCGCACGATCCATTCCGCCGCACGCCTCCAGAGCCCTGGACGGGTCAGGTTGGGGGGGCCGTCCGGCCCCTGCAGAACAAGCATCTGCGGGAGCGCGGGCGCGAAGATCCAGAGCGCAGCGACGGCCGCCGCAAGGAGGAGCCAAAGCGGCCAGAGCCGGCATGGCCCGCGGAGGGAACGGGGAACCTGTGTGGAAAGGGTAGGCATGGGGGGCATTCTACCAGAACGCCTTCCCCCGCGCAATGCGCCCGAGAGGGGCGGCCGGGCCTCGTCCCTCCACTCTCGCCCGAGGTCGCCGGACCGCGGCGGGGTTTCAGACGGAGCGCGCGAGGAAGGCGGCGTCCTCGACGCGGCGCCGCGCGGCCGGGGACAGGTCGCGGAGGAGGAGGAGCCGGCCCGGGATCCCCGCGAAGCCGGCCGCGACGAACCGCAGGAAGCGGTCCGCCGGGGAGCCGACGCGGCAGTTCGTCGCGCCGCCCTCCTCGTAGATCCCGAGGCGCGCCATCTCGCGCCGGAAGTCCGGCCCGTGGCCGCCGCTGCGCCCGTGCGCGAACTGCCAGACGTGCGTCATCTCGTGCAGCAGCGTGTGCGCGAGCCCCTCCGCCGGGGTGCGGCCGCAGTGGTAGAGGTTGAAGGTGATCCGCGGCTCGGTCGGCGCACCGCCCTGCGCGTGGGACGGCGGCGTCGCGAACGCCACGACCCGCGTCGGCGTCTCGCGCGCGTTGACCCGCAGCCGGCATCGCGGGAGCGCGCGGCCCCATCCCGCCGCGTTGGCCGCGTCGAAGAGGCGGTAGAGGTCGCGGTAGGTCTCCGCCGCGGAATCCTCCCCCTGCCCCGCCCCGGCGCCCCCGGCCGCGGCGCGCGGACGGGCGGGCCTCGGGCGCCCCCCTCCCCTCGCCCGCCCCGCGCCGCCGGACGCCGCCACGCGCGCCTCGCGCTCGCCGATGCGGCGCAGCGTCTCGGCGAGCGCCGCCTCGATCTGTTCCGTGCCGTCGGTGAGGGAGAGCCACACGCCGCCGTGCAGCCGGTACGAGCGCTCCGCCGGCGCGAAGCGCTCGAAGAGGAACGGCGAGGCGCTCCCCTGGACGATGTTGCAGAACGCCTTTCCGGGCGCCTTGCGCAGCCCGCGCCCGCACATCTGGATGCAGGGCAGGCGCGTCGCGTCGCGCGCGAAGATCGTCCCGACCTCCGGCCGGTCGAACCCCTCCGTGAGCATCGAGACGTTCGCCACGACGGGCGCCGCGCCCGAGGCGAAGGCCTCGAGCTGGCGGTCCTTGTCGCTCTCCGAGGTCACCACCTCGCAGCGTACGCCCGTGGCGGCGAGGCGCTCGCGGAAGTCGCCGCAGTCGCGGATCGTCGGGAAGAACGCGATGCTCTTGCCCCAGCGCGCCGGGTCGCTCAGGTAGCACTCCGCCACGATCGCCGGGTCGTAGTGCGGCAGCAGGTGGAAGCGGAACGGGCTCAGGTGCCCCTCGCGCACGAGCCGGTCGACGCTGCACGTCGCGACGGTCTCCTGGAACGAGAGCTTCATGCGGTCCGTCCGCAGCGGCGTCGCCGAGAGGCCGAGAGCGAGCGACGCGCCCACGCGCTCGTAGAGCAGCACGCACGACTGCGTCGCCTCGTGGTGCGCCTCGTCGAGGACGAGCAGGTCCGCCTTCGGCGGGTACTTCTCGAAGATCGTGACGGGATGCACGTCCTCCCCGCCGAACGCCGCGTTCGCCTCCGCCACCTGCTCGAGGAGCAGCCGCCGCGGCGCGGCCCAGACGACGCGGACCGGCCGCCCGAGCCGCTCCCGCAGCGCGCGGATCACGCGCAGCGCCATGTACGTCTTGCCCGAGCCGACCGGCGACTCGAGCATCACGGAGGTCCGCCCGCGCGCGACGAACGCGTCGAGGCACTCGGCGATGGCCTCCTCCTGGTAGAGGCGCGGCTCCCACTGCATCAGGCGCGGCCCCCGTCCCAGTCCACCGTCTCGAAGTACCGGCCTTCCGCAGGGGCGCGGGCGCCGTAGAGGTCCTCGAGGTCGAACGGCCGCGCGAGGAGCGACCCCGCGTACACGTCGAACGCGGACGCCTCGTCGGCCCGGACGCGCCGCCGGTGATGCGTCGCGATCTCCGAGGCCATGTTGAGCAGGTCGCCGACGGAGCACTCCGCCGGGAGCAGCGCGCGCTTCTTCTGGCCGATGCTGGAGAGGTCCGCGACGCCGTAGCTCACGCACGGGTTGCCCGCGCGCTCCATCAGCGCCTCGCGCACGAGCATCTGCTCGCGCCGGTCCGCGAGGTGCTCGCGGAAGAGGTCGTCCAGCTCCATCAGCTCGCCGATCGACGCCTTCGTCGCGCGCGCCGCGAGCAGCCGGTGGCGCAGCATCTCCACGCCCTGCGGATTGGAGAACGACGAGAGCAGCCGCGCGAAATGGGCCCCTCCCCGGTCCTTGACCTGCATCTTCGAGCGGAACGCGGCGACCTCCGCGACGAGGCCGTTGGAGCAGACCTGGCGGAACGTGGCGAGGTGGATCTCGGGCTCCGTCATCTCGTCCACCGGCACGCGGCACCGGATCCGCATGCGGTACGCGCTGTCGTCCGGGACGTCCCACTCCTCCCCCATGTCCAGCAGCCCCGAGAGCTCGCCGTCCGCGTACGAGAACTCCAGCAGCCGCGGGTCGCCGCGCAGCACGCGCTCGATCTGCGCGACCGGTAGCGGCGCCCCCTCGCGCTCGACGAGCCCCAGCGCCTTCCGCTCGCGCCGGTCGACCGTCAGCCGCAGCGGCAGCTCGGGCTGGACGCGCGCCGCGCGCGAGAGCACCTCCGGCGGCGGGAACAGCCGGAACACGCTCTGCGGGACGTGCAGCCGCAGCGCCAGGCCGCGCAGGAAGCGCGGCGTGACGGCGTATTCCTCCCCGTCCACGCGGATCGCCTTCAGCTCCGCCCCCTCCGCGACGGCGCGGTCCGCGAGGTCCTCGGGCGAGAGGTCGAGCGCCTCGAAGCGGTCCGGATCGAACGCGTCCCCGCCACCGCCGCCCGCCTCCGAACGCTCCCGCTCCGCCTGCGCGGCCGCGGCGCCCGGCGCGCCGAGCAGCCGCCGCAGCGGCTCGCGATAGGCGTCGGGCGCCGCGGAGACGACGCGCAGGAGCCCCGCCCGCGTGGACGCGGGCAGGCGCTCCGCGTTCGTCTGCAGGTAGCGGGTGAACTCGGTCCATTCGGTGTCGGACCAGCCGGGGGAGGAAACGGTGACGTCGGTGACCATGGGGAATCCTTTCGGAACGGGGGTGGAAGAGTCGGACGGGGGACGGAAGACGCGGAGCAGACGCCGTGCCAGACGCGGCGCCCGCGCGGCCGCCGCCTCGCGCCGGCCGCGATTTCGCGGCCAACGGCGCGCCTCTTCCCGAGAATACCGTTCCGCGCGGCGGGTTTCACCCCCGCGCCGGCGCCGCCCGGTTCCCGACCATGCTCAAAAACGAACCGCTCAAAAATCGCGCGATCCGGGAAATAAAAATGGCGCGGTTCCGCGGCGGCGAAACAGGGAGGAGGGCGCCCGTCGCCGGGCGCCCTCCCCTGTCGAGTCCGGAAGGACGCGGACTACTTGACCTTCTTGTAGCCGTACACGGCCGTGTCGCCCAGCTCCTCCTCGATGCGGAGCAGCTGGTTGTACTTGGCCATGCGGTCCGTGCGGGAGGCGGAGCCGGTCTTGATCTGGCCCGCGTTCGTCGCGACCGCGATGTCCGCGATCGTGGCGTCCTCGGTCTCGCCGGAGCGGTGCGACGTGACGGTCGTGTAGCCGGCGCGGTGCGCCATCTCGATCGCCTCGAGCGTCTCCGTGAGGGAGCCGATCTGGTTGACCTTGATGAGGATCGAGTTCGCGGCGCCGAGCTGGATGCCCTTCGCGAGGAACTTGGTGTTCGTGACGAACAGGTCGTCGCCGACGAGCTGGCACTTGCCGCCGATCGCCTTCGTGAGCGCGACCCAGCCGTCCCAGTCGCCCTCGGCCATGCCGTCCTCGATCGAGTCGATCGGGTACTTCTTGACGAGGCCCTCGAGGTACTTCACCTGCTCGGCGGAGGTGCGCTTGGCGCCCTTCTTGCCTTCCTTCCAGGTGTAGTCGTAGACGCCGCCCTTCTTGCCCTCCTTGTAGAACTCGGAGGAGGCGCAGTCCATCGCGATCGTGACGTCCTTGCCGGGCTTGTAGCCGGCCAGCTCGATCGCCTTGATGATGCAGTCGAGCGCGTCCTCGATGGAGTCGAGGTTGGGGGCGAAGCCGCCCTCGTCGCCGACGGCGGTGGAGAGCCCGCGCTCCTTGAGCACCTTCTTGAGGTTGTGGAAGACCTCGGTGCCCATGCGGATGCCCTCGCGGAAGTTCGGGGCGCCGACGGGGCGGATCATGAACTCCTGGAACGCGATCGGGGCGTCGGAGTGGGCGCCGCCGTTGATGATGTTCATCATCGGGACGGGCAGCGTGTAGGTGTTGGCGCCGCCGATGTAGCGGTAGAGCGGCAGGCCGAGGCTCTGCGCGGCGGCCTTGGCGACGGCCAGGGAGACGCCGAGGATGGCGTTGGCGCCGAGCTTGCTCTTGGTGGGCGTGCCGTCGAGCGCGAGCATCTTGTAGTCGATGGCGCGCTGCTCGCAGGCGCACATGCCGACGAGGTTGGGGGCGATGACCTTGTTGACGTTCTCGACGGCCTTCAGGACGCCCTTGCCGAGGTAGCGCTTCTTGTCGCCGTCGCGCAGCTCGAGCGCTTCGTTGACGCCGGTGGAGGCGCCGGAGGGGACGGCCGCGCGGCCGAGGGTGCCGTCGTCGAGTGTCACGTCGACCTCGACCGTGGGATTGCCGCGGGAGTCGAGGATCTCGCGCGCGTGGATGTCGATGATTTCCATGTGGTTTCCTTGTGGGTTGGTGGCCCCCGGTCCGGGGTGCCGCGTTGACGGGCGGGGATGATAGCACAACCGCCGCCGAAAGGAAACCGGTTTTTCGCGCGGGCGCTACAGCCAGCCGAACTCGACGGGCAGCGCGACGGGCGCGAGCGCGCCCCAGCCGCAGAAATCGCGGCCGGAAATCTCCTTCGGATGGTCGCACTGCTCGGGCGAGACGTTCTCCCAGACGGTTCCGGTCTTCTCCCACAGCGCGGCGTTGGCGTTGTAGTAGCGGCGCGCGGCGTCCTCGGCGAACGCCTCCTCGCCGGCCTCGCGGAGCCCGATCAGGGCGATGTAGTCCGTCGGCGGCCACACGACGCCGCGCCAGTACGACGTCTCGGGCAGGTAGTCCTCGGGGTCGTCCGCCGACACGGCGGGGAACGGCACCGGGCGGTTGAACTGCGCGGGATCCTTGAGCGCCGCGACGACGCGCGCGGCGCGCTCGCCCGTCGCGACGCGCGCGGCGAGGGTCCAGAACGCGGCGGCGGTCTTGCGCAGGATCGGGCCCTTCTCCCAGGCGTCGTAGTAGAAGCCGGTCGCCTCGTCCCAGCACGTCGCGTTGATCGCGGCGGCGAGCGCGGCGTGCTCTGCGCGCCACGCGGCGGCGTCCGCCGGAAGCGCGAGCGCGTCGGCGATCGCGGCGAGGTGCAGCGCGTCGAACGCCATCTGCGAGGAGGCGTCGATCCACGCCATCTGGCGGTTCCACGAGTAGTGCGCGGCGCGGCCGCCGAGCCATTCCCAGATGATCTCGCGCATCTCGGGCGCGACGCACTCGGCGGTCATCGGGATGCCGCCCTTCGCCATCTCTTCCTCCGTCATGCCGCGCGGCGCGCGCGGGATGTCGTCCATGCCGCAGCCGAGGCCGTCGCAGTAGTACAGCCCGTCGTCCCGCCGGAACCGCGCGGCGCACGCCTCGTGGTGCCGCTTCAGCTTCGGGTAGACCGCCGCGAGGCGTCCGGCGGGCGACCGCCCCTCGTCGAACAGGACGCGCTCCGCCCACGCAAGCAGCGGCGGCGCGAAGGCGACGGGATGGTGCGAGGACCAGACGGGCTTCCCGCCCGGCGTGAACTCGCGCCCGATGAAGCCGTCCGGCTCGGCGACCGCGTAGAAGTTGTCGAGCGCCGAGAGGAAGGGCCACTCCCCGGGCGCATGGCGCGCCCACATCACCGCGAAGACGGTGTCCCACAGAAAGAAGCCCCCGAAGTGCCCGCCCGTCGCCATGCGCGGCCCGAGCGGTACGACGGTTGCGATTTCGGCCTGGTGCGCGGCCACGTCGTCCATCTTGCGGCGGGCGATCTCGAGTGCGCCGTCGCGGAAGCGGCGGACGAAGTCCTTGTCGGAGGAGTAGTCTTTCATGGGAAGGGGTTGAAAGGGTTGAAGGGGTTGAAGGGGTTGAAGGGGTTGAAGAGGTTGAAAGGTTGAAGGGGTTGAAAGGTTGAAGGGGTTGAAGGGTTGAAGAGGTTGAAGGCGGCGAAGACGTTGTCGGAAGCGAAAGACGGAGAAATAGGAAGCCGGTGTCCGCCCGTACGGACGGACGCCGGCGCGGAATTCGCACCGAGGCTACGGCGCAGGAGCCTTCGTCTCCTCGGTCGGCGCCTCGGCGGGATCCGGCTCTGCGTTCTCTGCGCTCTCTGCGTGTTCTTCAACGGGCGCTTCGGCCGGAACTTCGGCGGGCGCCTCGGCGGGATCCGGCTCTGCGTTCTCTGCGCTCTCTGCGTGTTCTTCAACGGGCGCTTCGGCCGGAACTTCGGCGGGCGCCTCCGCGGGAGCTTCGGCGGGCGCTTCGGTCGGCGCTTCGGCGGGCGCTTCGGCCGGCGCTTCCGCGGGAGCTTCGGTCGGCGCTTCGGCGGGCACTTCCGCGGGCGCCTCGGCGTGTGCCTTCTCCGCGCCCTTCGCGTGGGGCGGAGGGGTCTTGAGATCCCGGTAGTACGGATGGTCCGCGGGAAGCGCGAGCACGCCGTTGGTGTACTCGATCAGGTAGGCCCGGTCGATGGCGAACTCGAACTGCTGCTGCACGGCCGCGAGCTTCTCCTGCGGCGTGCCGGAGGGCGCCAGCGCGGCGAACAGCTCCGCGTGGGTGCAGCCCGTGTGCTCCGCCACGAAGTCGAGGATCGCGCGAAGCTCGGGCACGGCGGTGGTGGCGTCGAGCGGCGTCGGCATGCGGTGGAGCACGAACTCCTCGCGTCGGGCGTCGCCCGCGCGGAACAGAGCCAGCTTGCGGGCGCGGAGTCCGCCGCGGATCGCGAAGAAGAGCGAGCCCACGGTGATGCGCTGCTCGTGGGCCCAGGCGCGGCGGATCTCGGAGAGGATGCCCTCGTCGCGGATCGACGTGCTGGCGGCATGCCCCGCGGTGGCGGAGCGGCCGTGCCGCGCCAGCTTGGGCGCGATGGTGGAGAGGAAGAGCGCCTCGGCCTCGTCCCGCGTGTAGGTGCGGGGCGGCGGCACGGCCTCTGCGGACTCTGCGGCCTCTGCGTGCGTTTCCTCCGCGGCGTCCGGCGCCTTGGCCTCTGCGGACTCTGCGTGTGATTCCTCCGCGGCGTCCGGCGCCTTGGCCTCTGCGGACTCTGCGGACTCTGCGTGTGATTCCTCCGCGGCGTCCGGCGCCTTGGCCTCTGCGGACTCTGCGGCCTCTGCGTGCTTTTCCTCCGCGGCGTCCGGCGCCTTGGCCTCTGCGGACTCTGCGTGAGATTCTTCCGCCGCCTTCGCCGCCCCGCTCCCGGCAGCGCGTCCCGCCCCGCGTGCGAGGTCGGACTTGAGCACGTAGACCGTCTGCCGCGTGGCCTCCTGGCGCCACTGCTCGATCGCCTCGGGATCGGTCACGAGCTCGATGCGCGAGCGGTACTCGGCCTCGGTCATGCCGGCGCATTCCGGCGTGTGGAGCATCTCCTCGATGCGGCGGGCGTAGCTGTGGTGGTTGGGCGGCGCGAGGAGGCGGCCCGTCACGCCGCAGCGCGCGACGGAGTTGAACTTGCCGCCGGGCGCCTCGACCGTGATCTCGCGCGCCTCGAACCAGTCGCCGAAGTGCGCCCCGAGCAGATGGGAGCGCAGCGACTCCTCGTCGGTCGAGAACCAGTCGCACGCCGTGCACTGGTGGAACTTCTCCTCGCGGTGCGCGTCGTCGTACTCGACGCGGACGAGCGTCGAGTCCGGATTCTTGAAGAAGAGGGTGACGATGTCCCGCAGCGACATCGCGCGACGACCCGCCTGGATCTTGTGCGCCGCCAGCGTGAGCGCCTTCTGGTCGGGAAGGAAGCGGACGGAATACGGCGGCGGCGTGCGCTCGACCCAGGCCCGGCGTGCGCCGCGATCCCCGAACGGGCGCTCCCCGTGCGGCGGGCGGTCCCCGAACGGGCGCTCCCCGCGCGGCGGGCGGTCCCCGAACGGACGATCCCCGCGCGGCG
>CAMOEO010000002.1 GCA_946612175.1 uncultured Verrucomicrobiota bacterium | reverse complement strand
CCCCCGCCGAGCCCCCCGCCGCCCCCCCCCCCGAGGAGCCCGCCGAGCCCGAGGATAAGAGTCTTGCCCCTACCGAGGACCCCCGGTCATGAAGAAGCCCCCCGCCCAGGCGCTCGTCGAGCGCCCGACCGCCGCCCCGCCCCCCGCCGAGATGAAGAAGGTCGAGGCCTACGCCCGCGACTACCTCGCCTTCCTCGGCGCCGCCAAGACCGAGCGCCTCGCCTATGCCGAGGCCGTGCGGCTCCTCGAGGCGAAGGGCTTCCGCCCCCTCGACTCGTTCACGTCCCTCAAGCCCGGCGACAAGGTCTGGCGCGGCTACCACGGCAAGACCCTCATGGCCGCCGTGATCGGCCGCCGGGGCACCAAGGCCGGCCTCCGCATCGTCGGCGGCCACACCGACGCCCCCCGCATCGACCTCAAGTCCGTCCCCATGATGGAGAAGGGCGGCCTCGCGTTCTTCGACACCCACTACTACGGCGGGATCAAGAAGTACCAGTGGGTCACGCTCCCCCTCGCGCTCTACGGCGTCGTGGCCCGCAAGGACGGCTCCCGCGCCCAGATCGCCGTCGGCGACGCCCCCGGCGACCCCGTCTTCCTCATCTCCGACATCCTCCCCCACCTCGGCCAGGACCAGATGGCCAAGCCGATGCGCGAGGCCATCCCCGGCGAGAGCCTCGACCCGATCGTCGGCTCCCTCCCCGAACCCGGCGCGAAGAAGGGCGCCAAGGACGCCGTGAAGCGGAACGTCCTGCGCCTCCTCCTCGAGCGCTACGGCGTCACCGAGCAGGACCTCGAGAGCGCCGAACTGGAGGTCGTCCCCGCCGGCGCCCCCCGCGAGCTCGGCTTCGACCGCGCGCTCCTGGCCGGCTACGGCCACGACGACCGCGTCTGCGCCTACGCCGCGCTCCGCGCCCTGCTCGACCGCCCCGCCGCGCCGCCCGAGCGCACCGCGATGGTGCTGCTCTGCGACAAGGAGGAGATCGGCTCCGTCGGCGCCACCGGCATGCAGTCCACCTTCTTCGAGAACTCCGTCGCGGAGCTCCTGGAGCGCGAGGAGCGCGAGCCGCGCGACATCGTCCTGCGCCGCGCCCTCGAGGCCTCGCAGATGCTGTCGGCCGACGTCACCGCCGCCTCCGACCCCCACTTCCCCGACGTCGACTCGCCCGGCAACGCCGCCCGCCTCCACGCCGGCCCGTGCATCAACAAGTACACCGGCTCCCGCGGCAAGTCCGGCGCCAACGACGCCCGCGCCGAGTTCCTCGCGGAGCTGCGCGCGACGCTCGACGGCGCCGGCGTGCGCTGGCAGATCGGCGAGCTGGGCAAGGTCGACAAGGGCGGCGGCGGCACGATCGCGATGTTCCTCTCGCGCTACGGCATGGACGTCGTCGACATCGGCACCCCGCTCCTGAACATGCACGCCCCCTGGGAGGTGGCCTCCAAGATCGACTGCTGGTACACCCACCGCGCCTACGCGGCCTTCCTCGCGTAGCCCCCGAGCCGATGCCCGGAGCCCCCTTCTCCCTCCTCTCCTCCACCCCGACCGGGCGCGGCTTCGCCGCCCGGCGGGGCGTCCTGCATACCGCCCACGGCGACGTCCAGACCCCCGTCTTCATGCCCGTCGGGACGCAGGCCACGGTGAAGACCCTCGAGCCGCGCGACCTGCACGACCTGCGCGTGCAGATCCTCCTCGGCAACACCTACCACCTCCTGCTCCGCCCCGGCAACGAGACCATGGCCCTCGCCGGCGGCCTCCACCGCTTCATGGGCTGGGACGGCCCCATCCTCACCGACAGCGGCGGCTTCCAGGTCTTCTCCCTCGGCCGCCTCCGCAAGATCACGCCCGAGGGCGTCGCCTTCAATTCCCACATCGACGGCCGCCGCTTCCTTCTCGGCCCCAGGGAGTCGATGGAGACGCAGCGCATCCTCGGCTCCGACGTCGCGATGTGCTTCGACGAGTGCATCCCCTACCCCGCCACGCGCGACTACGCCGGGAAGTCCGTCCGCACCACCCTCGACTGGGCCGCCCGCTGCCGGGCCGAGCCCCGCGCGCCCGGGCAGCTGCTCTTCGGCATCGTCCAGGGGAGCGTCTTCCCCGACCTGCGCGCCCTCTGCGCCCGCGAGCTCGTCTCCATCGGGTTCGACGGCTATGCCGTCGGCGGCGTGAGCGTCGGCGAGCCCGAGCCGGACCTCCTTCGCGGCATCGAGGAGAGCACGCCCCACCTCCCGGAGGACCGCGCGCGCTACCTCATGGGCGTCGGCGACCCGATCCAGCTGGTGGAGGGCGTCGCGCGCGGCATCGACATGTTCGACTGCGTCATGCCCACGCGCCACGCCCGCAACGGCTCCGCCTTCACCCGCCACGGCTCCGTCCCGATCAAGGCCGGACGCTTCGCGCGCGACCTCTCCCCGGTCGAGGAGGGCTGCGACTGCTACTGCTGCCGCCACTTCACGAAGGCCTACGTCCGCCACCTCCTGCACTGCGGCGAAATCCTCGGCGAGCGCCTCCTCACCCTCCACAACGTCCACTTCTTCATGCGTTTCATGGAGCAGATGCGCGCCGCCCTCGACGAAGGCTCCTTCCCCGCCTTCCGCGCCCGCGCCTGGGCCGACCTCCGCGGGCTCCCGTTCCCCGGATAAAATACTCCTTGACACGCCCCCCGCGCTTCGTGTATTTTTCGCTTCGTCACGAAAAATAGTATCGTGACGATTTTTGAAACCCCTTTGAAAGAGCAGGAAACGAAATGACGCTGCGAAGCGTGGCGGAGAAGGCCGGCGTGGCCGTGGACACGGCCCGCAAGGTGCTTCGGGGCGATCCTTCGGTGCGCCCCTACATCCGGCAGCGCGTGCAGCGCGTGATCCGCGAGACGGGCTATCGCCCCAACCTCATCGCCCGCGCGTTGCGCCAAAACCGGCTCGACCTCGTGCCGCTGAGCGTGATGCGCCTCGACCTGCCCTACTTCGGCGGCCTCGCGACGCGCCTGTCGGAGAAGCTGGTCGAGTGGGGCGCCGAGCCGGCGCTGTGCCTCGACGCCAAGCATCTCATGGCGATCTGCCGCTCCTACGCTCCGCGCGGGTGCATCATCATGAACCACATCGAGGAGGCTGACCTGCACAAGCTGGCCGGGACGCAGAAGATCGTCGTCGTGAACCAGCGCATCCCGCACGTCGAGGGCGTGGGCGAGATCCTCATCGACTTCGAGGCCGCGTTCCGCGCGCTGGCGCGGGCCGTCCTCGCCCGCGGCCGCCGGCGCGTGGCCGTCGTGTCGTCCTACTACCTCGAGGCGGCGCGCCGGGGCTGGGTGCGGCAGAAGTTCCCGGGCGTGCTGGACGAGCTGGCGGGCGCGGGGCTCAGCACCGTCGGCCCCGAGCCGGGCCACGTCTTCGAATCGGCCGCCGCGCTCGGCGCGTGGCTCGCCGCGCATCCCGGCGGGGCGGACGCCGCGCTCTGCGAGAACGACAACGCCGGCGCCGCCGCCGTGGGCGAACTGGCGCGCCTCGGCCTCTCGACGCCGCGCGACGTCCTCGTCGCCGGCTGCGACGCCGTCCTCTCCGTCGCCGGCATGTGGAGCATCCGCCCGGACACCGACGCGATCGCCGAAACGGCCGTTTCCATGCTCCGCGCCATGATCGACGACGGTGCCCCCGCCGGGCACGTCGTCCACGTCCCCGTCCCGGTCGACGAGACCGGCAAGCCGCTGGCCTAGAAGCCCGGCAGCCTGGAAGTCCAGAAACCTAACATCACCCATCCACCCCCAACCCCGAACCGACCATGAAACGCATCCTCGCCTCATTGGTTCTCCTCCTGGCCTTCGCCTTCACGGCGCAGGCGACCGTCTACCGCGCCGGCTTCCGGCAGGGGCGGTTCTGGCTCAACAACTCCAAGACCATTCCGAGCTTCGACCAGGACGCCTACGCGGCGACCTCCTGGGACTGGACGCTCTCGGCGTTCATGTGCAACGTCACGGGCAACGCCGGCGCGAGCGGCGTGAACCCCGTCAGCGGGAAGACGTGGGACTGGCAGAACTACTACGGCTACGTCTACGACGGCCAGATGTGGATGGAGGCCGGGACGACGTATATGTTCGGCGGCAACTTCGACGACGGGTCGGCCATCCTGGTCGACGGCGCGGTTGCGTGGTCGCAGGGCGACCCCGGCGGAACCGGCTCGGGCTACAACAAATGGGTCACGCCGCGGGGTTTCACGCCCGACGAAACGGGCTGGCATGAAATCAAGCTTCTCGTCTACGACTGGGAGGGCGGCAAGGCCATCACCTGCGATGCGCTCTCGGCCACGATGTGGAACACGAACGGCACGACGACGGCTGCGCCGACGAGCGCCTGGAGCAAGTTCGCGGACGACGGCAGCGGCACGCTCTTCCGCGCGAAGCAGGCCGACACGTACCTGCACGTCGTGACGGCGGGCGCAACCGCCGGCGGCTATGCGGTGACGATCGAGAACCTCGCCCCGCAGACGGTCGAGATGAAGATCTTCGCGGGCGCGGCCGACCTGGGCGAGACGGAGACAGGCTGGACGAGCGAGTCGCAGTCCGTCTCCTTCGCCGCGGGCGAAACGAAGGACATCGAGTTCGCCTGGACCGCCGGTGGCATGCCCGTCTACCGCATCCTCCTTTCCGGCACGGACGCCTCGCTGCAGGCCTACGGCGACTTCTGGGAATGGTCCGAGGCCCGGACGTTCCTCGTTGTGCCCAGCATCGCGGCGGCGTTCGCTTCGACGAACGAGACCTCCGCGACCGTCTCCGTGACCTGCGGCTACGCGGAATCGATGACGGGTAGCTCGCCGGACATCGCCGTCACCGCCTACTTCGGCCGGACGGACGGCGGCCATGACCCGTCGGCATGGGATGACAGCCGTACCTACACCGCGATGCAGCCCGGCACCTTCACGGATACGTTCACCTGCCTTCTGGGCACCCGCTGCAGCGTCGTCTTCGCGGCGTCGATTGGCGGTGGCGAGCCTGTCTGGAGCGACGTCCTCACCTTCGGCGTGACGCTGATCTCCCCGAGCGACTTCGCCTACCGCGCCGACGTGACGTTCCCCGGCTTCACGGGCGCGACGCCCCTCTCGGACTTCCCCGTGCTCGTCCGCCTGACGGAGACCCCCGGCGGCTTTTCCTACGCGCAGGCGGCGGCGGGCGGCGCGGACCTGCGCTTCGCGCTGGCCGACGGCACGCCGCTCGACTCCGAAATCGCCGTCTGGGACGACTCGGGCGAATCCCTCGTCTGGGTTCGCATCCCGCAACTGGCGTCCGACACATCCGTCGTCATGTACTGGGGCGGCACGGACACCTCCTTCCCGGACAGCCAGACCGACGGCGCCGTGTGGGGCGACGCCTCGTATGTCGGCGTCTGGCACCTCGAGGAAGCCGGCGACACGCTGGTCGACTCCACGGCCCATGGCCTCGACGGCGTTCGCCACGGCACCGTGGGGCGTGCGGCCGCCGGCCTCGCCGGCGCGGGCCACCGTATCTCCTCCGGCGAGCAGCAGGGGCAGGACGGCTCCGGCATCGGCATCCCCAACTACAACGCGCTGTTCGTCGGCGACTCCTTCACCATTTCCGCCTGGATCCTCTATCCGCAGGGACAGACGCCGGGCTACGACCGCATCTTCAGCCGCAAGAGCTCCTACAACGACGGCAACGGCTGGGAGGTCACCCTGCGCACCGGCAACCGCCAGAACCTGGACCACCGCGGCGCCAACGGCGACGCACAGGATTCCGCCGTGTTCGCGGACATCGCCGACGGCCAGTGGCACTACCTCGCCGTGGCCTACAACGGCAACACGTCCTCCGTGTTCGTCGACGGCGTGCAGAAGGTTTCCGGAAAGGCCATCGGCGCGGCGCCCACCGACA
The DNA here is from genome assembly GCA_946612175.1 of uncultured Verrucomicrobiota bacterium. GTDB lineage: Bacteria > Verrucomicrobiota > Kiritimatiellia > RFP12 > UBA3636 > UBA3636. The sequence goes on along the minus strand of CAMOEO010000002.1, from coordinate 23,242 downwards.
ACGGGAAGACCCTCGTCTTCGGCAACAACGCGGCCTACGGCGAAACGACGTTCAAAGGAACCTTCGACGAAATCCGCCTCCGCGACGCCGTGACGGACGCGGCGTGGGCGGCCGCCGAATGGGCCTCCGTCTCCGACCCCGCTTTCGCCGCGGTCGGCCCGGCCGAGGCCATCGACCTCGACAAGCCCTCCCTCCTTTCACCGACGGACGTCGCCACCTCGCACCATGCCGTCTCCTTCGCCTGGACGCTGCGCGAGGCCGGCTCATCCGCCTCCACCGTCGTGGCGGAGCTCGGCACGGAGAGCGGCGTCTACACCCGGACCGTCACGCTCGATTCGGGGCTCTCGAGCAGCGCCTCCGACACCGCGACCATCGGCGGGCTGCAGTGCGCGACGACCTACTACCTGCGCCTGTCCGCGTCGAACGCATCCGGGACCGCGTCGTCCGCCGAAACGACCTTCTCCACTCCCGGCGGCGTCTCCTTCTCCGGCGAATCTCTGGCCGCCTCGGGCGCGTCCGAGGTGACGGCCGCGGCGACGGTTTCGTCCGCCAACCCCGACGCCACCGTGTCCGTCTCGCTCTTCTTCGGCGCCGCGGGCGCGACCCCGGCGGCCCGCCGGACCTGGACCGCCACGACGAACCCGCAGACGTTCACGGAATCGGTCTCCGGCCTCCTGTTCGGCAACTACGAGGCGCACTTCGACGCGGAGGCGACCTGCTCCGTCTGCGGCGGCGTGTCGACCGCCTCGTCGGAGACGGTGTCCGCCACGCTCGCCGGCGAATGCCGCTGGACGGGCGCCGCGGGCGACCTCTCCTGGAACACGCCGGGCAACTGGAGCTCGGGCACGGTGCCCGGCCCGATGGACACCGCGGTCTTCCCGGCCGGCTCGGTCGGCGATGGCGCGACCATCGCGCTGGACGCGAACCAGTCGGTGGCGGTCCTCCTCGACCAGTCCGGCGTCTCGTTCCAGATCGGCTCGGCCGACGACGTTTCGGAGGCCCGCGTCCTTTCCGTCGGCGACTATGTCCGGAGCGGCGAGGCCAACGTCACGCTGCTCGTAGCCACGCCCGTCCGCTTCGCCGCCACCGAGTCCGGCACCAACCTCCTGACCGTCGCCGCCGGCACCGTCCGCTTCGGCGGCGCGGTCACGGCCGCGACCGCACACCAGCCGGTTCTCCAGACCGGCGCGGGCACCGTCGCCCTCGCCGCCGCCGGCGGCACCCCGCAGCCCGACTTCCTCGTCGCCGCCGGCGTCCTCCAGCCGGAACGGCAGGGTGCCCTCGTCGGCAACGCCACGATCGGCGGCGGCGACGTTCCCGCCCGCCTGAACTGCACGGTGAACCTGGCCATCGGCAACATCGACAACGTGACGGTCCTGACCAACGGCACCGCCCTGCTCCGGCAGACCAACTGGGGCTACATGGCCCAGACAATGACGGCGCAGGACGGCGGAACCATCCAGGTCTATGACTGGTCCTATGGCCACCTCATCCGCCTCCGCGGCGGCACGCTCCAGGGCGGATTCATGAACTGCGGCTCCTATTCCGGCCAGGGGATCTACAGCTACGCTTCCGCGATTCCTTCCTTCTTCCGGGCCGGGTTCACCTTCAGCCAGTACGGCGGGGCGACCCTCTCCGTGGAGGACGGCGAAGCGATCGTCGACCTCACGATCGCGGGGAACATCTCCTGGGCCGGCGACAGCTGGAACTCCCTCTCCAAGAACGGCGCGGGCACGCTCCGCATGACGGGCACGTCCGGCGGCACTTCGTCGCAGCCCTTCCAGCTCAACGCCGGCACGCTGCTCTGCGACAACGCCTCCGGCACCCCGATCGGCAACACGCTCCTCAACGTCAAGGCCGGCGCGACGCTCGGCGGCACCGGTTCCGTCGGCGGCACCGAGCGCGGCAACGTCGTGGTCGCGGGCACGGCTACGAACCCGGGCGTCCTCGCCCCCGGCTCCATCGACGAGGAGACCGGCGCGCGCATCCACGGCACGTTCACCGTCGGTTCGGCCACGCAGACCAACCTCGTCTCCCTCGGGGCCTCGACGAAGCTCGTGATCGGCGCCGGCGCGCGCGATCCCGCGACGCGGCGTTCGGGCGTCGACAAGCTGCTCGTCCACGGCGCGCTCGAGATCGGCGAGAACGCCACGCTCGACCTCGTTTCGCATTCGGCGGCCGATCCCACGACCGTCCGCGGCGGCACCTACGTGATCGCCGAGGCGAACCGGATCGTCGGCTCGTTCGCGACGGTCCTCAAGCCGGCGAACGGCTGGAAGGTGGCCTACGAAACCGCGATGGTCGAGGGCGAAGAGGTCGTCACGCGCATCACCCTGACGGTGCCTTCCGACGGCACCGTCCTCATCGTTCGCTAGACTCCAACCGGAAAACGGGGGGCGGGGTTCGCCCGCCCCACACTTCCCCCACCTCGCGCAAGACCTCCACCATGAATACATCAACGCTCTTCTCGAAATGTCTTCCGTCCATCGCGGCGGCGTTCCTTTCGGCGGCACTCGTCCCCGCGCGGGCGGACACGACGCACATCGCGCCAAAGGCCGCGTTCGCCGACACGTCCTACGAATCGCAGCGCGCCCCGGTCTACGCCATCAACGGCGACGGAATCGACGAGGCGACCGGGACGCACGGCGTCGCCCATCAGGGCGCGATGTGGATGGGCAAGAACGCGGGCAACACGGGCGGGGCAAAGTTCGCCAAGTGGTTCGTCGTCGACCTCGGCGCCGTCTATGCGCTCGACCGGATGAAGATCTGGAACTTCAACATGAACAACGGGGCTTCGTACGCGAGCCGCGGCGTGAAGCAGATCGACATCTACGTCTCCGCCTCGGATTCCGACTTCTCCGGCTCGCCGACGTTCTCCGACGCGTCCACGTGGACGCTCTTCAAGGAGGACCACGTCGTGGCACCGGCGTCCGGACAGGCAAGCTATGCCGGCGACGATCCCGTCTCCTTCGGCGGTGCTTCCGTACGCTGGGTCGGCTTCTGGATCGACACGCTCCAGACGCCGGACGCCGAATACGGCGGCCTCTCCGAGGTCCGCTTCTGGGAGAAGGTGGACGCGACGGTCTCGACCGTGTCGCTGTCCTCCGCTTCGCTCGGCCAGGACGGCTCCGTCCTCCTTTCGGGCACGGTCCGCCTGGCGGACGGCGCGACGTCGGCCGACGTCGAGATCGGCGTCGGTCCGGAGGACGGCACGCAGGACGGAACGGCGTGGGCGAGGACCTACACGGAGACCGGATGCGGCGCGGGCGATTTCTCCTTCGAGGTTCCCGCGGCCGACCTCGGGACCGGCATCCACTGCTTTGCGCTGGGCATCGGGGGCGCGTGGAGCGGAACGGTCCGCATCCCGATCGGCGTGTCCGGCGTGAGGACGGAATGGACCGGCGAAGGCGACGGCGCGTCCTGGAACAACGCCGTGAACTGGAGCTGCGGCGTTCCGACGGCGACCTCCACCGCCGTCTTCGGATCCGGGGTCGGCGGCAACCTGGCGGTCTCCGTTTCCGGCGCGGCGGCGGTCGCGGGGAAGGTCCTGTTCGAGACGCCCCGGAACGTGACCGTGGCGTCGCTCTCGGCGCTCGACCTGGAAATCGGCGCGAACGCCGCGACCTCGACCGTCACCGCCCTTACATTCGCAGCCGGCGATACCGTTTCGACCGGCCGTGTGGCCGTTGCCGGAGCGAGCCGGCTTTCGATCGGCACGCTGTCCGGCGACGCGTCCCTGCTCAAGACGGGCCCGGGCGCCCTGACGATCGGCAACGCTTCCACGCGGTCCGCGGGCACCACGGAAATCCGCGAGGGCCTGTTCGTGTTCGCAGCCAACGGACAGCTCGGCACGAAGCTCGTCGTCGGCGGCGGCGAGAGCCCGGCGATCGCCCGCGCGAACAACAACTGGGACGACAACTTCAATCCGTTCTCGCGGAACGGATGCACGACGGAGATCCTGACGAACGGCGTCCTGGACCTGGCGACGGACGGCTCGCGGAAGTCCTACCAGCGCGGGACGTCGGGCCCGATCCTCGTTCGCGCCGGCGGCCGCCTCGAGATGGGGAACCGCAGCTTCGCCTTCGCTTCCGCGGGCACGACGAACCTGCTCATCGAAGGCGAGGTGAACTACGGGCCGTACGCGTCGATCGCCCTTGACTGCAACACCATCGCGGTGTCGGCGCTCGCCGGGCGACAGGTGGCGCTGGACATGCCCATCAGCTCCCAGCAGCAAATGGCCGGCTGGGCGACCTTCGCGGTGGCCGATGTTCCCGGCGTGCCCGTCGACCTCGTCGTCAACGGAAGACTGGCCTACTCCTGGGCCCCGCGCGACGGCTTCCAGAAGCGCGGCGCGGGCGTTGCCCGCTTCACCGGCGCGAACACCTACGGCGGCAGCTCCAACGAGAACGAGGGCTGGACGCGCATCCACGAGGGCACGCTGCTCGTCGACAACGAGACCGGATCCGGAACCGGCAACAGCCGCGTCTCCGTGAGCGCGGGGGCCGTGCTCGGCGGAACGGGCACGATCGGCGGCTCGACCAACGTCGTCGCCCATTGGGCCAACCCCAACACCGACGGAAGCAAGTTCGTCAAAGTGGTCGCGACCGGAAGCGACGCCGCGCAGGCGACCATCGCCCCGGGGACGATCGACGACGAAACCGGGCTCCCCGTTCCGGGCGTTTTGACGATCGGCGGCACACATATGTCCAACCCCGTCTCGTTCGGCCCCCGTTCGACCCTCAGAATCGTGCTCGACGAGTCCGGCGTGTCCCGTCTGACGGTGTTCGGCAAGGTGACGATCTCCGACAGCGGGACCGAACTCGACGTCGGTTCGACCGACGGCGGGGTTTGGAGCGCCCGGCCCGGCGTCTACACGATTCTTTCCGCAACCGAAGGCATCGAAGGCTCCTTCGCATCGGTTCTCCACAACCGCTCGCGGCTTGTCTCCGCCATGACGGAGACGGTCGACGGCGCCGAGGTCGTCAAAAGCCTCGTCCTGACCGTCCCCTCGCGCGCCACGGTGATCATCATCAAGTGACTTCCGGCCGCCCGGCGGCCGCACGAACGCAAACGCAAGAAAACGCATGAAACAGCTCGTCATGGAAGGTCCGCGCAAAAGCCGGATCATCGACGTTCCCGTCCCGGAGATCTCCGGTTCGCAGCTCCTCGTCAAGGTGACGCTCACCGGCATGTGCCACTCGGAGTGGTATCCGTGGAGCACCGCGAAGAAGGGCGACGTCTTCGGCCACGAGGCCGTCGGCGTCGTCGCGGCCGTCGGTCCGGGCGTGACGAAGTTCCGGCCCGGCGACCGCGTGACCGGCCTCGGCGGCGGCGGCTACAAGGAGTTCATCGTGATGGAGGAGGCCAAGGCGTGCCCCGTGCCGGACGGCCTCGCCGACGAGGACGCCATCGTGGAGCCGCTCGCCTGCATCATGAGCGCCGTGACGAAGATGATGCCCGCCTTCCCGGGCGATTCCATCGCCGTCGTCGGCTGCGGCTACATGGGCCTCGGATCGATTTCCCTCCTGCGCGCCGCCGGCTACGACCGCATCGTCGCGATCGACAGGCGCCTCGAGGCGCTGGAGAACGCCCGCCGCTTCGGCGCCTCCGAGTGCTGGCGTCCGGAGAATCTTCCGCGCGAATACTTCCTCGACTGGGCGAACATCGAGACGCCCGACCTCACGCGCGACGGACACAAAACCGACATCTTCGGCCTCGGCTTCCGCAACGTCCTCGAGTTCACCGGCACGCCCGACGGCCTCGACCTGGCGGGCCAGCTCGTCTGCGCCCACGGCCGGCTCGGCGTCGGCGGCTACCACAACGACGGCCCGCGCACGCTCGACTGGAAGCTCTGGAACTTCAAGGCGATGACCGTCGTGAACTGCCACGAGCGCCGCATCGACTACGAGACGACGCTCTGCCCGCGCTGCCTCGACCTGATCGACCGCGGCTACTGGAAGTTCCGCGGCGTCACGCGCATCTACTCCATGGAGGAGTTCGACCGCGCCAACGAGGACATGGAGTCCCACCGCGACAACTTCATCAAGGGCGCCATCCGGTGCGTTCCCTGATCCCCAATCCCTGATCCCTCATCCCTGATCCCTGACCCCTAATCCCTAATCTCTAATCCCTGATCACTATTCATGAAAAAGCTGCTTTCTCTCTTTGCCGCATTCGCGATGTGCGCCTCCGCCTCCGCCGCCGTCGGCGACGCGACCGTCGCCAAATGGGCCGGCGACGCGCGCGGCGCGTTCATGCTGATGTTCGACGACGGCTGGCCGTCGCTCTGGCAGGCCGCGATGCCCGCCCTCGAGGCGCGCAACCTGCCCGCCGACTTCTACATCATCCCCGAGAAGGGCGAGTTCAAGGTCTTCGAGAACGTCTGGAAGGAGAAGTTCAAGAACCCGCTCTTCCGCTTCGGCAACCACACCTGGACGCACGGCGGCTTCGACGACTACGAGGGCGCCGTCCAGGAGTTCGGCAAGTGCACGGAGTACCTCCGCGCGAACGTCCCCGGCAAGCCGGGCCGCCTCATCTCCTACGCCCAGCCCGGCGTGCCGGGCGGCCGCTGGAACATCAACCGCGAGCAGGAGGAGCAGATCTGCCGCGACCAGGGGCTCGTCGCGCGCCCGCCCTTCCACGACCACGGCGCCACCTACCACCTCAAGAACAAGGACGACATGCTCGCCAAGGCGAAGAAGGCCGCGGCGGAGGGGATCGCCGAGTACGTGATCTTCCACGGCGTCGAGGTCGACGACCCGAAGCGCGGCTACCAGGACTTCTGGGCCGTGCCCGTGAAGGAGTACATCCCGTTCTTCGACGAGGTCGCCGCGATGCGCGACCGCGGCGAGATCTGGGTGGCCGACCACATCTCGGTCCACCAGTACGAGACCGAGCGCGCCACGGCGAAGGTCAAGGCCCTCGCCGCCGGCGAGAAGGGCATCCGGCTCGCCGTCACCTGCGACGCCGATTCCGCCCTCTACGACTACCCCCTCACGCTCAAGGTTCAGGTACCTTCCGCGTGGAAGGCCGCGAAATTCCGCCAGGGCAAGGACGGCGCGGTCGCGACCGTCCGCATTGAGAACGGCGTCGCCCTTGTCAAGGCCGTCCCGAACGGCACGCCCGTCGAAATCGTCGAGTCGAAAACCGTCCCCGCGCCCCCGCCCCAACGATCCAACGCCCCAACGCCCCAACGATCCAACGACCAAACGATCCAACGATCCAACGTCCACTGGACCTGGTGCGGCTGGGGCGGCGGCGGCTGGTTCTGGTCGAGCGCGGCCGACCCGAAGGACCCGAACGTCTTCTACATGGGCGGCGACGTCGACGGCCTCTGGAAGACGACCGACGGCGGCCGCAGCTGGTTCTTCGCGAACGCGGGCCTGCAGAACTACGGCGTCTATTCGCTCGCCGTCGCGCCCTCCGACGGCCGCTACGTCTACGCGCTCACGCAGGACGGCGTCGCCGCGAGCGCGGACGGCGCGAAGACGTGGACGCCGTGCGCCGAGACGCGCAACGGCGCGCTCAAGGTCTCCGCGCACCGCGGCGGCAGCGTAAAGGCGCTCGCCGTCGATCCGCGCGACCCGCGCACGGTCTACGCCGGCGGCGCGAACGGCCGCGCCGTGAAGTCGACCGACGGAGGCCGCACGTGGACGGTCCTCGACTACCTTTCGTCCCGCACGCCCGAGGCCGGCGAGATCGCCGAGCCCGTCTCCGGCTCGGGCTACGGCCGCCTCACCGTCGCCGCGAACGCGAACGACTGGAACAACTACGTCCGCATCCAGAAGTTCCTCTCGCAGGACGGCGAGGACTGGAGCGGGTGCGACACGGTCGGCGTCAAGGTCTTCCTCCCCAAGGACGCCCCCGCCGGACTCGCCGCGACGATCGTCCTGCAAAGCGGCGCGTGGACCTGGAAGGAAGGCCCGATGAAGACGCTCGCGCCCGGCACGTGGACGACGGTCGAGTATCCGCTCTCGACCTACACCGACCCGAAGAAGGTGCAGATGGTCCACTTCGTCATCCGCACGAACGGCAACGGCTTCAAGGGCGACGTCGGGCTCGACGCCTTCGTCGCGACCGGCGCCGGCAAGCGCATCGTCCTCGGCGAATGGGACGGCCCCGGCGACGACGGCTGGCGCGTGAGCCCCGACAACAATACCAAGTCGATCACCAAGGCCTTCGTCTCCTCGCGCCAGCCCTCCGTACCCGCCGCCGGCGACCCGATCTGCGCTCTGGCCGTCTCCGGCGCCGATCCGAAGCTCGTCTTCCTCACGCAGCGCAAGTTCGGCCTCTTCCGCTCGACCGACGGCGGCGCCACCTGGACGCACCTCAAGGACGCCCCGAAGGGTGCCTCGGTCGTGTGCTGGGCCGGCCCGCGCGCCCCCAGGACCTGGTACGGCGCCTTCGGCCGCAGCGGCGCGTTCCTCTCCACCGACGACGGCCTCACGTGGCGCAGCCTCGGCCTGCCGCTCCAGGGCGACCAGGGCGCGCGCGACGTCGTCGTGAACCCCAAGGACCCGAAGACCGCGCACGTCCTCGTCTCGCAGGGCTTCGGCGGCTACGTCTCCACCACGCGCGACGGCGGCGCCACCTGGACCGCGACGCGCGACATGAAGGCCGACCACGTCTACAACCCGACGCTCCCCGGCAACGGCGACCGCGCCAGCATGAGCGGCCCCGAGAACCTCTCCCTGAGCCCCGCCGACCCGGAGCGCATCCACATGGCCGGCAACTGGAACCCCGCGATGACGCACGACGGCGCGCGGACGTGGTTTGAGAGCGCCCGCGGCGCCGACATCACCTGCTTCCACGACATCCGCCACCTGGGCGGCGTCACCTACGGCGCGGCGATGGACGAGGGCACCTGCGCCACCTCCGACGGCGGCGCGACCTGGAAGGCGCTCTTCCCGCTCAAGTGGCAGGCCGGCATGAGCGGCCACCACTGGCGCGTCCTCCCGCAGAAGCTCGCCGACGGCCGCACGCGCGTCATCTCCACCGTCTCCCCGTGGGCGCACGGCCACGACTTCCCGGTGAAGGTCATCGTCTCCGAGGACGGCGGCAAGACCTTCGTGGAGGCGAAGGGGTTGCCCGAATACCGCAGCCACGCCAACACGATGTGGGGCGAAGGGCACGGGCGCGCCATTGCGGCCGACCCGACGAACCCCGACCTGATCTACCTCGGCATCGACGGCGACCCCGAGGGCGGCAACGCCGGCGGCGGCGTCTTCAAGTCCGTCGACGGCGGCCACAACTGGACGCAGCTTCCCAGCCAGCCCGGCTCGCGCCGGATGTTCTACGGCCTCGCGGTCGACCCGACGAACCCGAAGCGCCTCGTCTGGGGCGCCTGCGGCGAAACGGCGGGCGTCTACGTCTCCGAGGACGCCGGCGGCAGCTGGACCAAGGCGGCGGGCCTGAACGACTGGATCTTCAACGTCGACGTCACGCCGAAGGGGACCGTCTACGCGGGCGGCTCGCAGCTCTGGCGCAGCGACGACCACGGAAAGAGCTTCCGCGCCGTCACCTCGCTCAAGGGCGTCACGGTGGTCGGCATCGCCGTCGACCCGGCCGACGAGAACCGCGTCTGGATTTCCGGCACCACGTGGAACGGCAACCGCGAAGGCGGCATCTACGAAAGCCTGGACGGCGGCAGGACCTGGACCGAGATCACCGGAGACATCGCCTACACCAAGCCCCTGGTCCTGCGCTACAACCCCGCCACGCGGCAGCTCTGGGCCGCCGGCCCCGCCGCATTCAAGACGAAGCGCTAGCGTGATCGCCCCGGTCGGAAACCAGGATCAATCGATCCGGTTCCGGCCGGGCGTGAGCGGGGTCGAGCGGCCGCGCCAGCGGAAGGCGCCGGGAAGGCCGGGGGGCAGGACGACCGTCCCCGCGACGCGAGGACCGTCGAAGCGCAGGTCGAGGCGCACCGGTCCGTGCGGCGTCGGCGTCGCGCTGCGGAGCGTGCGCAGGTGCGCGGGCTGCGGCGCGACGAGGACGCGTCCGTAGAACGGCGCCGCGGGGCGCACGCCCGCGACCCCGGCGTGCAGGTGCCAGAGGGGATGCGCGCCCCAGGCGTGGCAGTCGCTGCGGGTCGCCGGCCCGAAGGCCTCCGGCAACGTCGAGAAATGCAGGTCGAGGCACGTCTTCCAGTCGCCCAGCCCCCGGAAGAAGAGGTCCGGGCGGCCGAACCGGAAGAACGTCTCGAAGAGGAAGTGGCGGAAGTAGACCGTCGTCCGCGCCAGGTCCGGCGCGGACGCAAGCGCGGCGAAGCACCGCCGCGCGTCGGCGCGCGGCAGCACGCCGCCCAATAGCGCGAGCGCCTGCGCGTGCTCGGAGAACGAGGCGCCCGCCCCGCGGCGCCCCGTTCCGGATGCGAACAGCGCGCGCTCCGGACGCCAGAACGCGGACCGGACGGCGGCGCGCAACGCGGCGGCGCGGGCGCGGAAGCGCGCGGCCAGCGCGCGTTCGCCGAGCGCGGCGGCGACGGTCTCGCCGGCAAGGAGCGCGTGGAGGAACTGCAGGTTGATCTCCGCGTTCGGCCGGTCGCCGTCGCCATCCGGGGGGACGCCGTCCGGCCAGCCGGGCACGGCGTCGACGTAGTTCCACCCCGGCGTGCGGCCGAGCAGGCCGTCCGGGCGCGCCATCGCCTCCATCGCGAGCAGCGCGCGGACGAGCCCCGGGAACCGCGCGCGGAGGCCGGCCGGGTCGTCGTCGAGCATCGCCGCATCGCCGAGCGCCGCCGCCCAGCAGCACGTGTAGGGCAGCGACTCCTGCGTGCCGCGCGTCGGCGCGTTCATCGGCGCGAGGCCGCTCGCGCGCAAGTCGGCGTCGAAGAGGTCCAGCGCGTTGCGGACGTAGCGGCGGCCGTCCCGGAACAGCGTGGCGACGAGGAACTGCAGGCGGCTGTCGCCGGGATACATCTGCTGCTCGTAGTAGGGGCAGTCGAAGAAGGTCTCGTGCAGGCACATCTGCAGCGAGCGTTCGCACAGCGGGGCGAGCGCGGCGGGGAGCGGGTCGTCGCACGCGAAGGCGGCCGCAAGGCGCGTCGGGGCGCGCGTCTCGAGGATCGCCGCGCCGTCCACGCGCAACGGCTCGTCCGCCGTCTCGACCCGCAGCCGCGCCCAGCGCCCGCACCGCCACCACGGCGTCGTGAACCGCGCGCCGCGGCGGCCGTCGGGGAGAAAGACGTCGCCGAACGCGCGCGGCAGGCCGAGCCCCTCGAACGTGGCACGGTCGCGCTTGGCGCCGTCCGGTCCGACGAGACACTCGGCCCAGTCCCACACGACGCGCGCCCCGCGCCCGCCCGAGACGCGCAGCTCCGGGTAGGCGCAGTAGTAGCCGCCGAGGTCCCAGAGCGCCTCGACGGACGCGTGCGCCGGCACGACGGCGCCGGGGCGCAGCAGGTCGGGCCCGCGACGGATGGCGCCCGGCGTCCGGCGCTCGAGCATCATGTCCGGCAGCGTCGAGGGCACGAGCCGCCAGCCCGGCGCGACGAGGCCGTAGCGGAAGGCGACCGGCCCGCGCACGACGGCGGGCTCCTCCCACGTCTCCGCGGACGGCTCCTCGTCGAGGACCGACGTGCCGCGCACCTCGCACTCCGAGCCGACGCCGAAGGTCCCCGAGTCGCCCTTGCCGGTCATGCGCGTGCCGGCGAGCGGCGCCACGCGCCACGGCGCGCGGCCCGTCGTGAGGCGCGCGTCGAACGCGCCCTCCGCCCGGAGGACGAAGCCGCCGCGCACGGAGAGCTGCGAGAGCGGCGCGTGTTCGCCGAGCCGCCAGCAGACGGCCTCCAGGCGGTGCGCGCCCGGCGCGAGACGCCCCGGGCGCCAGCGCTGGAACCGCCAGCGGTGCGGGAAGCCGCGGTGCGGGCCGCGCCCGACCTCGCGACCGTCGAGCAGCAGGACGAACCGCTCGTCCGCGGAAACCTCCAGCGCGAGCGGGCCGTCGCCGGGCGCGACGCCGAAATCGACGCGGAAGCGGACGAACTCGGCAGGCTCGCGCGCGAGCGCGGCCGCACCGGCGGCGGTGTCCGTGAAAACGGCGCCGCCCGCCGGCCGGCCACCCTCCGCCCGCCAGATCCAGGCGGCTTCGTCGATCGGGAATCGCGGCCTCACGCCGGCATCCGCGACCGGGAGGACATCCTTCGTTTTCATGGCCTCCATTCTATCAGATTTCACCCGTCCTGCCAGCCCTTTTCGAAGGGCGTTTCCCCCGCCGGGCCACCGGCGTTCGTTTTCGCTGGATTCGACGGTCCGGGTATGATAGACTCCTCTTCCGTCGCACGTTCCGCGACCGCATTCCCCGCCTTTCCCTCCGCCTTGACGCTTCCCGCCCTCCGCACCGCCCTCCTCGCCGCCGCCCTTCTCGGGCTGGCGGACGGTCTGGCCGTCCCCTGCCGAGCGGAGAGTCCCGCCCTCGTGCGGGAGGAGACGGACGCGCTTTCGCGGGCGGATGCGCCGTCGAGCGCCCTGCCCGTCCGGGACGCGGCGCCGTCCGCGGCCGAACGGATCCCCCCGCGGGCGATCCTCCGCGCCGCGGGGGACCGCGGCGCGGGGCCGCAGCCGGCCCCCTCCCCCGCCGCCGGAACGCAGCCGGTGGCGGCGTTCGCCCCCTTCGCCCCGATCCGCACCGGGGCGAGCGTCCGGCCGGGCCCCGCCCGGACCGCCCTTTACGCGCACCCCGCGCTGGCCCCCTAGGCCGCGCCCGCGCGCCCGTTCCGCCATGCCGCCCCGTCCCGCGCCCGACCGGCGCCGGACGGGTCCGCGTGGCGGAGCGGCCGCGCTTCCGCGGATTCCGCTGGAAAACGGGCGCTTCCTGTGCTAGAATGCCTCCGTTTCCCGTCCCCGCGCTCCCCTGTCCCTCCCATCATCCCCTCTTTCCCCCTTCCCTTTCCATCCCAGCCATGAACAACCTCCTCCTCCTCGCCCAAGCCGCCACGGACGCCCCGCCCCAGAATCCCGCGGGCGGCATGATGCAGTTCCTCCCCATCATCCTGATCTTCGCGATCTTCTACTTCCTGCTCATCCGTCCGCAGCAGCGGAAGGAGAAGGAGCGCAAGGAGCAGATCGCCGCCCTCCGGGCGGGCGCGCGCATCCTCTTCTGCGGCGGCATGCTCGGCACCATCTCGGAGGTGCGGGAGAGCACCTTCCTCGTCGAGATCGCCAAGGGCGTCGTCGTCGAGGTCGCCAAGGGCGGCGTCGAGCGCCCGCTCCCCGAAAAGGCCGAGGAGCCCGCGAAGAAGTAGCCCCGCCCCCTTCCCCCAAAAAAACCTTCAACCCAACATCGACACCCCATGAAATCCCAACTCTGGTGGAAGTGGCTGATCGTCGCAGCCCTCACGATCTTCTCCGTCTGGCTCTGCTACCCGGTCTCCGACCGGCGCGACGCGGACGGCAACCTCCTGCAGCAGGGCAAGATCCGCTACGGCCTCGACATCAAGGGCGGCAGCCAGTTCACGATGGAGCTCGACCGCGAGGAGCTCCGCGCCCGCCTGCGCGAGGAGCAGCCGAACGCCGACGAAAAGGAGATCAACACGCTCTTCGACGACGCCGTCCGCGCCGCCAACGAGACGACCGTCGAGATCATCCGCAACCGCGTCGACTCGCTCGGCACGGAGGAGCCCGTCATCACCAAGGGCAAGGACGGGCGCATCTACGTCCAGATCCCCGGCGCCTCCGACGAGCAGCGCGCCCGCGCCGAGGCGATGCTCCGCAAGGCCGCCTTCCTCGAGTTCTACCTCGTCGCGAAGGACTCCGAGGAGAAGTCCCGGCTGATCCTCGACAAGGGGGAGGCCCCGCGCGGCTACCAGTTCCGGCAGAACCTCGGCAGCGTCGGCCCCTGCTTCGTGCGCGACCCCGCCGTCGCCGAGCCCGACGCCCGCGCGATCCGCCGCTTCGGGAACCCCGGCCCGACCAAGATCTTCGTCCTCGAGAAGAGCCGCTACGGCGAGCTCGACGTCTACAAGCCCCTCATCCTCGAGCGCCGCCCCGTCATGACCGGCGAGGCGCTCGCCAAGGCCGGCGTGGACATCGACAACCTCGGCAACCCCATCGTCACGCTCGCCTTCAACGACCGCGGCACCGCGAAGTTCGCGAAGGTGACGACCCAGTACGCCGAGACCGAGACGCGCCAGGGCCGTAGCATGGCGATCGTCCTCGACGGCATCTCGTACTCCCACCCCTACCTCGAGACGCCGATCACCACCGGCCGCGCCATCATCAAGGGCTCCTTCACCTACCCGGAGGCCAACGACCTCAAGCGCGTCCTCAACGCCGGCGCCCTCCCCGCCCCGCTGAAGATGCTCTCCAAGCGCTTCGTCAACCCGACGCTCGGCGAGGACACGATCGCGGACGCGCGGACGGCCATCGTCGTCGGCGTCGCGGCGGTCCTGCTCTTCATGTTCGTCTACTACCGCGCCATGGGCCTCGTGGCCGACCTGGCGCTCGTGCTCAACTTCGTCCTGCTCCCGCTCTGCGCCGTCGTCACCTCCGGCTTCCTCTCCCAGATCGCGCAGGACGCCAACGTCTCCGGCGGCTCCCTGCTGCGGCTCCCGGTCCTGACGCTGCCCGGCATCGCCGGCCTGCTGCTCTCCGTCGGCATGGCGGTCGACGCCAACGTCCTCATCTACGAGCGCACGCGCGAGGAGGTCAAGGCTGGACGCACCGGCTTCCCGTCCATCATGGCCGGCTACCAGCGCGCCTTCTCCGCGATCTTCGACGGCAACCTGACGACCGTCCTCACGGGCGTGATCCTCTTCGTCGTCGGCACCGGCCTCGTCCGCGGCTTCGCCGTGACGCTCGTCGCCGGCATCGCCGCCTCGATGTTCACCGCGCTCTTCGTCACGAAGATCGTCTTCCAGTCCGCCCTCTCCGAGCAGACCTCCTGGAAGCCGCGGATGCTGCAGGCCGTGCGCGACGGCGTGAACATCCCGTTCATCGCGAACTTCCGCAAGTTCGCCACGGTCTCCGTCGTGATCATCGTCGTGTCGCTCGCCGGCACCGTCGGCAAGGCGTGGGTCCTCGGCCTGCCCTCCGTCTTCGGCGTCGACTTCACGGGCGGCGCCCGCATCTCCTACTCGGTCGCCCCCGCCGAGGGAGGGGCGCTGCCCTCCGACGGCGCCATCCGCGCCGCCCTGCAGGCCGCGGGCGTCGACGACGCGGCCCCGCAGTTCCAGAAGTCCGAGGACGGCACCGCGTTCCTCGAGCTCAAGACCGTCCACGACGAGATCGGCGGCCGCGAGATCTCCGCCGTCGTCTCCGACGCCCTCTCCGACCCGGGCAACGCCGAGCTCTCGAAGGCCGTCTTCACCTTCCAGGACATCGACTCGATCGGCTCGCAGGTCGGCCGCGAGCTCAAGGCCTCCGCCTTCAAGGCGATCGCCCTGGCGACGCTGATGATGCTGCTCTACATCGGCTTCCGGTTCGAGTTCGGCTTCGGCCTCGGCGCCGTCGTCGCGCTCGTGCACGACGTCCTGATCACGATCGGCCTCTTCGGCGTGCTGCCCTTCCAGTTCAACCTCACGATCGTCGCCGCGCTCCTCACGATCGTCGGCTACGGCGTGAACGACACGATCGTCCTCTTCGACCGCGTCCGCGAGGAGCTGAAGCGCGACCAGAAGTCCGACTTCCCGGCGCTCGTCAACCGCTGCGTCAACGCCACGCTCTCCCGCACGGTGCTGACCTCCGTCACGACGCTGCTGCCGGTCCTCGCCCTGCTGGTCTTCTGCTCGGGCGACATCCGCGGCTTCGCCGCCTGCATGGCCATCGGCATCGTGACGTCGACGTTCTCGTCGGTCTTCATCGCCGCGCCGGTCATGCTCGCGTGGTACCACAACAAGCGCCCCGACTTCCGCGACAAGGAGAAGTAGGGCCAAATCCGCGGGCGCCCGCCCGCAGCCAGGAAGGAACGCAGCCATGAACTCCGCCGTCATCGTCGCCGCCGGCCGCAGCCGGCGCATGGGAGGGACCGTCGACAAGGCCTTCCTCAGCCTCGGTTCGCGCCCGGTCGTGGTCCATTCCCTCCTGGCCTTCGAGCAGTGCCCCGACGTGGACGAGATCGTCCTCGTCGTCCGCAAGGAGCAGATCCCCGCCGCGGAGGCCGCGGTGCGGATGTTCGGCTGCCGCAAGGTCCGCCGGGTCGTCCCCGGCGGCGCCACGCGCCTCGCCTCCGTCCGCGCCGGGCTTGCGGCGCTCGACCCCGACTCCGCCCTCGTCGCCGTGCACGACGGCGCCCGCCCCGGCGTCACCGCCGAGCTCGTCTCCGACTGCATGCGGTCCGCCAAGCGCACCGGGACCGGCGTCGCCGCCGCCAAGGTGACCGACACCCTGAAGGCGGTCGGCCGCGGCGGCCTGATCGAGCGCACGGTCGACCGCGAGCCGCTCTGGGCGGCCCAGACCCCGCAGGCCTTCCGCACCGACCTGCTGCGCCGAGCCCTCGACGCCGCGGACGACCGGGATCCCACGATCACCGACGAGTCCGCCGCCGTCGAGCGCCTCGGCGAGTCCGTTCGCATCGTCGCGAACGAGCACCCCAACCCCAAGATCACCTACCCCGAGGACGTCGCCGTCGTGGCGCGCCTCCTCGGCATCGTCTAGCCCCCTCCCTCCACCCCGCCTCCCCGCGACCTCCCCCATGGACAAGAAGATCGCCGTCCTCGGAGACATCCACGCCAACCTCGACGCCCTCGAGACCGTCCTCGCCGACGCTCGCGCGCAGGGCGCGACGGACTACATCTGCGTCGGCGACGTCGTCGGCTACAACGCCTGCCCCAACGAGTGCTGCGACCGCATCCGCGCGCTCGGCTGCGTCACCGTGCAGGGCAACCACGACCACTACTGCGCCTTCGACGAGTCGCTCGACGACTTCACGCCCCTCGCCGCGACCGTCGTCGACTGGACGCGCCGCCAGCTCTCCTCCGAGAACGCCGACTGGCTCCGCTCCCTCCCCTACACGGCCCTCGTGAAGGGCATCACCGTCGTCCACGCCACGCTCGACATGCCCGAGCACTGGGGCTACGCGTTCGAGGACTTCGACGCCCAGTCCTCCTTCTCCTACCAGAACACCTTCGTGTGCTTCCACGGCCACACGCACGTCCCGGTCGTCTTCCGCCTCCACAACGGAGAGGCCGACCACGTCCGCCCGGAATCGATCCGCCTCGAGCCGGGCCGCAAGTACTTCATCAACGTCGGCTCCGTCGGCCAGCCCCGCGACTCCATCCCCGACGCCTCCTACTGCCTCTACTCCCCCGCCACCCGCGAGCTCGTCTTCCGCCGGATCCCCTACGACGTCGCCGCCGCGCAGCGCCGCGTCCTCGACGCCGGCCTCCCCGAGCACCTCGCCCTCCGGCTGGCCAAGGGCCGCTGACCCCGCTTTCCCCAATCCATCGATTCCCAACCCATGAACACCAGAATTCTCCTCCCCCTCGCCGCCGCGATGGCCTCCCTCCTGCTCCTCTCGGGCTGCGAGGACCATAACGACGGCAACCGCACGACCGGCACGATCGTCTGCATCGGCGACTCCCTCACCGCCGGCATCCACTGCATCGGCGCGCCCTACCCGTCCCGCCTCCAGGGCCTCACCGGCCGCCCGGTCGTCAACATGGGCGTCGGCGGCGCCACCTCCGGCGATGGCGTGGGCGCCGTCTCCCGCGCCCTCGCGCGCAACCCCGGCGTGGTCTGCGTCCTCTACGGCTCGAACGACCCCGGGGACGGCATCCCGGTCTCCAGGACCGTCGCCAACATCCGCAAGATCGTCGCCGCCTGCCAGGCCCGGGGCGTTCCCGTCGTCGTCGGCACCCCGCCGCCCACGATGGATCCCCACGTGAACCGCAACGACCACCATGCGGACGCCTCCCGCCAGATCAAGGAGCTGGCGAAGGAGAAGGGCGTCTCCGTCGTCGACATCAACGCGGCCGTCGGCGCCGATCCGCACCGCTACCTCAACCCCGAGGACGGTCTCCACCTCTCGAACGAGGGCGGCGCCCTCTTCGCCCGCCTCTTCAGCGAAAAACTGTAGCCCGTCCCCGTCCCCGTGCGGCGGCGCCGGCCTCCGGCGCCGCCGCCGTTCGTTCTTCGCCCCACACCCTTGCCCGCGCTCGGGGATTCGTCCAGAAGCCCGCCGCCATGCACCTCGTCCAGTCCCCCGCTCCGTCCTCCTCGCTCCTGCGCCACAGCGGCGACGACATCGTCTTCGAGCTCCGCGTCGAGGGCGCGCCCGCCACCGGCGGCCGCGCCGTGCTCCGCACCTCCCTCGGCGGCGCGAAGCGGAAGCGGCGCGAGCTCGTCGAGGCGATGGACGCGGACCGCCCGCCCCTCGCGCTTGACTGGAACGACGTCCCGATGGAGGAGATCGAAGCGCCCGGCACCGCCGGCGGCCGCCGCTTCGCGGTGCGCCTCCCGCTCGTCGACATCGGCTCGTTCCACGCGAAGGCCTGCTTCTTCCCCGAGGGCTCGGACCGCCCGTTCTGGCCCGAGGGCGGCGACGTGCTGGTGAAGGTCGCGCCCGCCTGGACGGTCTGCTGGAGCTCGATCTACTGCGCGTTCCCCCGCCAGTTCGGCGCGAACTGCGCGCTCGAGCGCTCGGCCCCGCTCCCCGAGGGCGCCGCCGCGCTCGACGCGGCCGGCTGGTCGGCGATCCCGCGCGAGGGCACGCTGCGCGACCTCGTCGCACGCCTCGACACGATCCTCCTCGACGAGCGCTTCCGCATCGTCCAGCTGCTGCCGGTGCATCCGGTCCCGACGACGTTCGCGCGCATGGGCCGCTTCGGCTCGCCGTTCGCCTCGACGGACTTCCTCGCGGTGAACCCGGGCCTGGCGGAGTTCGACACGGCGGCGACGCCGCTCGACCAGTTCCGCGAGCTCGCGGACGCGGTCCACACGCGCGGCGCGCGGCTCTTCATCGACCTCCCGGCGAACCACACGGGCTGGGCCTCCGCGCTGCAGACGCACCACCCGGAGTGGTTCCGCCGCGAGCCCGACGGCCGCTTCCATTCGCCCGGCGCCTGGGGCACGGTGTGGGAGGACCTCGTCGAGCTCGACCACGCCCGCCCGGAGCTGCGCGCGTTCCTCGCGTCGGTCTTCGAGTTCTGGTGCGCGCAGGGCGTCGACGGCTTCCGCTGCGACGCCGGCTACATGGTACCGGCCGAGACGTGGCGCTACGTCGTGGCGCGCGTGCGCGAGCAGTTCCCCGACACGGTCTTCCTCCTCGAGGGGCTCGGCGGCAAGATCTCGGTGACGCGCAACCTCATCGCCGAGGAGGGGCTCGACTGGGCCTACTCGGAGATCTTCCAGACCGAGGACCGCTCGGCCTTCGAGCGCTACCTGCCCGGCGCGGAGGCGATGTCCGCCGAGGTCGGCCCGCTCGCGCACTACGCCGAGACGCACGACAACAACCGCCTCGCCGCGCGCTCGCGCGCTTACGCCCGGATGCGCACCGCCCTCGCCGCGCTCGCGTCGCGACAGGGCTGCTTCGGCATCACGAACGGCGTCGAGTGGTTCGCGACGGAGAAGGTCGACGTCCACGGCGCCTCCGCCCTGCGCTGGGGCGCGCCCGACAACCAGGTCGCCGCCGTCCGCCGCCTCAACACGATCCTCGCCGCCTTCCCCGCCTTCGCCGCCGGCGCCTCGCTCGAGATGGTCCAATGCGGCGACGGCAACTCGCTCGCCCTGCTGCGCAGGGCTCGCAAGGCTGAAGAGGTCGAAGGGGGCGAGGACGTCCTCGTCCTCGCGAACCTGGATCCCGACCGCGAGCAGCCCGTCTCCTGGCGCGGCTTCGACCCCGCCGGCGCCGTCTGCCTCTTCGACTCCACGACTCCCGACGGCGCCCCCGCCATTCAGCATTCGGCATTCAGCATTCAGCATTGTGCATTGGCGCCCGGCCAGGTCCTCTGCCTCGCCCGCGACCCGGACGCCCCCGCGCGCCTCGACGCGCTGCTCGCCGCGCCGCAGGAGCGCTTCCTCCCGGACGCCGTCCGCCGCCAGGAGCTGCGGATGGCCGCGCTTCGCCTGCGCCGCGTCCTCACGGGTCGCCGCCCGCTCGGCCTGGACGAGGACGTGGAGGAGCTCGCCGCGCTCCTCGCGCGCGACCCGCTCGCCGCCGTCGCGCGCTTCGTCCCCGCGGGCGCGATGCCGCCCGTCACGTCGTGCACGATGCCGGAGGACGAGCGCCGCGTCGTCCCGCTCCCGAGCGGCAACTTCCTCCTCGTCCGCGCCGCGCACCCGTTCCGCGCCCGCCTCGAATACGCGGCCGGCGACCGCTTCGTGCGCAAGAGCGCGATCTCGTTCCAGCTCGACGACGGCTCGCACGCCGCTTTCGTCGACCACCCCGCCGTTCGCGCGACGCGCCCCTTCCCCGCCACGCTCCGGCTCGAGCTCTCCACGCCCGGCCGCCCGACGCGCGCCGCCGTCGCGCTCTCGATCCTCCCGCGCGCCGACGCCATCCACGCCCCGCGCCGCGTCTTCTCCGGCGCCGAGGTCCGCCGCGCCGACCTCGTCGCGCTGCTCGCCAACGGCCGCGGCGCGATGTCCCGCGTCCGCGCCCGCTGGGGCGAGGTCCGCAGCCAGTACGACGCCATCCTCGCCGCCAACCCCGACCCCGAGGTCCCCGTCGACCGCCAGGTCCTCCTCACGCGCTGCCGCGCGTGGATCGTGAACCAGGGCTTCTCCTCCGAGCTCGACGCCTCCTGCCTCGCCACCTTCCGCGCCGACCCCGACGAGGCCGCGTGGCGCTTCGACGTCCCCGCCGGCACCGGCCGCACCGTTCCGCTCCGCGTCTCGCTGCGCCTCGAGCCCGGCCGCGACCGCGCCCTCCTGCGCTTCGCGCGCCTCCCCGCCGCCGAGGGCGGGCCCAACGCGCTCGACGACGCCGAGCCCGTCCGCCTCATCCTCCGCCCCGACGTCGAGTCGCGCTCCTTCCACGAGAAGACCAAGGCCTTCGCCGGCCCCGAGCGCGAGTTCCCCGGCGCCGTCCGCCCCGAGCCCGCCGCCTTCCTCTTCTCGCCGCCCGGACGCACGCCGCTCCGCGTCGAGGCCTCCGGCCCCGACGCGCGCTTCGTCCACGAGCCGGAGTGGCACTACATGGTCCCGAACCCCGTCGAGGCCGAGCGCGGCCAGGACGGCTCCGACGACCTCTTCTCCCCCGGCTGGTTCGGCGCCTCCCTCCCCGGCGGCGCGGCCGTGGTCCTGGACGCCAGCGTCCCCGGCGAGCCTAGCGCCCCTAGCGCCGCTAGCATCTCTAGCGCCTCTAGCGTCTCTAGCGCCGCTAGCTCTCTTCGCGGCGTCCTTTCCTCCGCCTTCCGCGCGTTCCTCGCCAGGCGCGAGGACGCGCCCACCGTCATCGCCGGCTACCCGTGGTTCCTCGACTGGGGCCGCGACACCTTCATCGCGCTGCGCGGCGCGATCGCCGACGGCATGTCCGGCGCCGCGCTCGACGTCCTGCGCAAGTTCGGCGCCTTCGAGGACCGCGGCACGCTCCCCAACATGATCCACGGCGCCGACGCCTCCAACCGCGACACCTCCGACGCGCCTCTCTGGTACTGCGTCGTCGTCGCGGACCTGCTCGCGCGCCGCGGCCGCGTCGCGGCCGACGCGCGCAAGCTCGCGCCCGTCGTCCTCCGCATCCTCCGCGGCTACCTCGCCGGCACCCCCAACGGCATCCGCGTCGACCCCGCCTCCGGCCTCGTCTTCTCGCCCTCGCACTTCACCTGGATGGACACCAACTTCCCCGCCGGCACGCCGCGCGAGGGCTACCCGGTGGAGATCCAGGCGCTCTGGCTCCGCGCCCTGGCGCTCGCCGCGAAGCTCGAGCCGAAGGGCCCGTGGGCCGCGCTGCGCGAAAAGGCGGCCGCCTCCTTCCTCCGCCTCTTCTGGTCGCCGGAGCGCGGCTTCCTCTCCGACTGCCTCCACGCCCCCGGCGGCTACGCCTCCGGTAGCCGAGGCTCCGATTCATCGGAGCCATCTCCGCCGCCCGCGGCGGCCTGCGTCGCCGACGACCACCTGCGCTGCAACCAGCTCTTCGCCGTCACGCTCGGCGCCGTCCCGCCGGACCACCCCGCCGCGCGCGCGGTCGTCGCCTCCTCCGAGCGCCTGCTCGTTCCCGGCGCCATCCGCACGCTCGCGCCGGGGCGCGTCCGCTACGAGCTCCCGATCGACGGCCCCTCCGGCCGCCTCAACGACCCGGCGCGCCCCTACTGGGGCCGCTACGAGGGCGACGAGGACACGCGCCGCAAGCCGGCCTACCACAACGGCACCGCGTGGCCGTGGCCGTTCCCCTCCTACGCCGAGGCGCTCGTGCTCGTCTACGGCGACAGCGCGCGCGAGGCCGCCGCGTCGCTGCTCTCCACGGCGCTGCCGCTCCTCGAGGCGGACTGCGTCGGCCACCTCCCGGAGATCATGGACGGCGACGCGCCCCACGCGGGCCGCGGCTGCGACGCCCAGGCCTGGTCCGCCTCCGAGTTCCTCCGCGTCGCCGCCCTCCTCGGCCTCTAGCCCCGCCCCGCCGTCCTCCGCGGCCTCCGGCCACCAATCCAACCACCGAATTCTACACCAATTTTCTCCTGCAATTTCAATGTTTATTTTTGTTATTGATTTCGTCCCCGTTTTCGGCTACTCTCTCCCCATGCCCTACGGATACGCCCCCACTTCCCGCTACCGCTGGCGCGCGGCCCGCGACCCGGAAGCGTTCCACTTCGGTCCGTTCTCCCCCCGGACGGAGGACCGCTACTGCGGAATGCTCGCCTTCGGGCTCCTCGAAGCCGCCGTGATCTACTGGCCCGTCACGCTCGGCCTTCTCGCGCTCTCCGGCCTCGCGCTCGGCCTCGGCCGCCTGCTCTCCCGCGCCGAGGCCCGCGGCCGGGCGCGCGCCCTCGCCGCGGACGCCCGCCGCCGCCGCGCGCTCCGGCGTCGCCGTGCGGCCTCCGTCTTCCCGCCGCCCGCCCCCGAGGCGCTTCTCGCCGCATGGAAGCGCTCCCGCGACTCGCTCCCCGAGCGGATCCTGCTCGGCTCGCTCGTGGCCGACCTCGAGCCCGCGGTCGACGCCTCGTACCTGCGCGACGCCGGCGGCACGATCGTCGGCCGCGCGCCCGGCATCCGCGGCTGGCTGGCGGAGCACGCGCCCGAACTGCTCCCGCACTACAAGGCGCTGATGTCCTACAAGCGCCTTGCGGAGCGTTTCCGCCTCGCATGCGGCCTCGATGAGCCCGGCACCGCGGAGGAGCTGCTCGCGATCCGCGCGCCGGGCCGCCCGGCGC
>CAMOEO010000001.1 GCA_946612175.1 uncultured Verrucomicrobiota bacterium | reverse complement strand
ACCCCGCCACGCCGTGCAAGGCCGCCCAACCCTAGCCCCGCTCCGCTTCGCCAACTCGCCGAACGAAATTTCGCCAACTCGCCGAACGAAATTTCGCCAACTCGCCGAACGACTTGACAATTCCTCGGGAATTCGCCTAGAATCGTGCGGTATGGAAACCTACCGAAAGCGAATCGCGGACGGGCGGCTTGCGGAAGCCCTCGAAGTCAAGGGCGCCGTCCTCGTCGAAGGGCTGAAATGGTGCGGCAAGACGACGACCGCGGAACAGGCGGCGAAGAGCGTCCTGTATCTGGACGAGCCGGATCGGCTCGCCCAGAACCTCGAACTGGCGGCCATCCGGCCGAGCCGTCTCCTGGAGGGGGACAAGCCCCGTCTCATCGACGAATGGCAGATCGCGCCGGCGCTCTGGGACGCGGTTCGGCATGCGGTCGACCGCGCCCGCGCGCAGGGGCTGTTCATCCTGACCGGCTCGACCGTTCCCCCGAAGGCGGACGCGACGCTCCACACGGGCATCGGCCGCATCACGCGCCTCCGGATGCGGACGATGACGCTGTGGGAGAGCGGCGAATCCTCCGGAGAGGTGTCCCTCGGCGATCTCTTCGCGGGCGCCGATCCGACGGGAGCCCGCGCGGGCGCGGACTTCGACGCGCTGGCCTTCGCCGTCTGCCGCGGCGGCTGGCCGGCCGCCGTCGGCATGCGCGGACGCCGGGCGCTCGCCCACGCGCCCGACTATGTCGAAACCGTCGCGGAAAGCGACATCTCCCGGATCGACGGCGTTTCCCGCGACCCCGAAACGGCCCGCCGCGTCCTTCGGAGCCTCGCCCGGCTGCAGGGTTCCCAGGCAGCCGCCACGGCGATCCGGGACGACGTGGCCGCCAACGAGACCGACTCGTTCTCGGAGGACACCGTGGCCTCCTACCTCGGCGCCCTGCGGAAGCTCTTCGTCGTCGAGGACATGCCCGCCTGGTGCCCGAACCTGCGCTGCAAGACCCCGGTCCGCACGACGGACACGCGCTACTTTTCGGACCCCTCCGTCGCGGCCGCCGCGCTCGGCCTCGGCCCAGCCGACCTGCTGTCCGACCTTTCGACCTACGGACTCTTCTTCGAAACGCTCGTCGTCCGAGACCTTCGCGTCTACGCGGAAGCCCTTGGCGGAACGGTCCGGCACTACCGGGACAAGAGCGGCCTGGAATGCGACGCCGTCGTCCACCTCCGGAACGGCGACTACGGCCTCGTGGAGATCAAGCTCGGCGGCGCGCCTTTGATCGAGAAGGGCGTCGGCTCCCTCCAGGCGCTGGCCGGAAAGGTGGACGGAAAGAAGACGAAGCCGCCCGCGTTCCGGATGGTCGTCGTCGCGGACGGCGACTTCGCCTACCGCCGCAAGGAGGACGGCGTCGTCGTCTGCCCGATTTCCTGCCTGAAGCCGTAGCCCCCTCCGCTCCACGCGGACGCGGCGCAGCCGCCGCCCGCCGCGGAGCGACCCTCCCGACCCTCCCATGAACATCGCGAAATTCTTCATCGACCGCAAGGTCCTCACCTGGACGCTATCGCTCGTCTTCTTCGCGGCGGGCATCTCGGCCTACCGGACGATCGGCCGCCTCGAGGACCCGGAATACACGATCAAGGTCGCCCAGGTCGTCACCTACTGGCCCGGCGCCACCGCCGCCGAGGTCGCCTCCGAGCTCACGGACCCGCTCGAGACCGCGATCCAGCAGATGGGCCAGGTCAAGGAGGTCTCCTCCACCTCCTACGCCGGGCGCTCCATCATCTCCGTCGAGATGCAGGACCAATACGACAAGTCCACGCTTCCGCAGGTCTGGGACGAGCTCCGCCGCAAGGTGAACGACCACGCCGCGTCCCTGCCGGCGGGGTGCGGCAGGCCGATCGTGGTCGACGACTTCGGCGACGTCTACGGGATGTATTTCGTCATCTACGGCGACGGCTACTCGCTGGCGGAGCTCAAGGACTACGCGAAGACCCTCCGCCGCGAGCTCCTGCTCTGCGACCAGGTGGCCAAGATCGACATGACCGGCGACCGGGACGAGGTCGTCTACTTCGAGATCTCCCGCGCCCGCCTCGCCCGCCTCGGCGTCCCCCTCTCCGAGATCCAGGCCCTCATCGCCGGCCAGAACCAGGCCGTCCAGGCCGGCCACCTCACCGTCGGCGACAAGTACATCCGCATCGACCCCACCGGCAAGCTCGGCTCCCTCGACGAGCTCGGCGACCTGCTCGTCGTCCGCAGCGACTCCGCGACCCGCCCCTCCGTCCGCCTCCGCGACCTCGCGACCATCCGCCGCGGCTACGAGGACCCGCCCTCCGCGATCCTGCGCTACAACGGCCACCCCTGCATCGCCCTCGGCGTCTCCACCGTCTCCGGCGGCAACGTCACCGTGATGGCGAAGGCCCTCGAGCAGCGCCTCCGGGAGCTCGAGCCCACCACCCCCGTCGGCATCGAGATCGGGATGATCTCCAACCAGGCCGAGACCGTCGAGGCCGCCATCTCGGGCTTCATGGTCAACCTGCTCGAGGCCGTCGTCATCGTCATCGCCGTCCTCCTCTTCTTCATGGGCCTCCGCTCGGGCCTCATCATCGGCGGCGTCCTGGTCCTCACGGTGATGGCCACCCTCGCCGTGATGAAGCAGCAGGGCGTCCTGATGGAGCGCATCTCGCTCGGCGCCTTCATCATCGCGCTCGGAATGCTCGTCGACAACTCCATCGTCGTCTGCGACGCCGTCCTCGTCGCCGCCCAGAAGGGCCTCGACAAGGTCAAGGCCGCCTGCGAGGTCGTGGCGCAGAACATGTGGCCGCTCCTCGGCGGCACCGTCATCGCCATCCTCTCCTTCGCCCCCGTCGGCGCCTCGCAGGACTCCTCCGGCGAATACTGCCGCTCGCTCTTCATCGTCCTGATGGTGTCGCTGCTCTTCTCCTGGGTCTTCGCGATCGCCCTCACGCCGCTGCTCTCCGCCGACTTCCTCACGTCCGGCAGGAAGAAGGCGGGCGCGGCGGACGCCGACCCCTACGGCGGCCGGTTCTACCGCGTCTACCGCGCCGCCCTCGCCGCCTGCCTCCGCCACCGCTTCCTCGTCCTCGCCGCGATGGCCGTGATGCTCCTCGCCGCCTTCAAGGGCTTCGGAAGCGTCCGGCAGATCTTCTTCCCGGACTCCACGCGCCGGCAGATGATGGTCCACTTCTGGATGCCCGAGGGCACCTCCATCCGCGCCACCGACCGCGGCCTCACGACCCTCGCCGAATACGTCCGCACCCTCGACGGCGTCACCGGCACCACCCAGCTGGCCGGCACCGGCGGCCTGCGCTTCATGCTCACCTACGCCGCCGAGAACGACGATGCCGCCTACGGCATCCTCTTCGTCGACCTCGACGACTACCGGCGCGTCCCCGAGATCACCGCCAAGGTCGACGAGTTCTCCTCCGCGAACCTCCCCGACGCGATGGTCTCCTGCCAGCGCTTCGCCCTCGGCCCCGGCGACGCGCAGAAGATCCAGCTCCGCATCCTCGGCACCGACGCCGACACCGTCCGCCGCCTCGGCCAGAAGGCCCTCGACGCCTTCCACGCCGACGGCCGCCTCGTCGAAGTGCAGACCGACTGGCGCAACCGCACCGACCTCGTGCGCCCCGTCGTCTCCCCGGCCCGCCTCCGCGCCCTCGGCATCACCCGCCAGGAGGTCGCCAAGGCCCTCCGGGCCGCCACCGACGGCGTCTCCATCGGCACCTGGCTCGAGGGCGACGAGTCGCTCGACATCCGCCTCCGCGCCCCTGAGTCCGAGCGCAACGACCCCGACGCCCTCGCCGCCGCCTGGTTCCGGCCCGACTCCCTCGGCCGGTCCATCCCCCTGATGCAGGTCCTCACCCGGTTCGAGACCGCCTCCGAGGATCCCATCATCAAGCGCCGCAACCGCCTCCTCTGCCTCACCGTCAAGGCCAATCCCGGGCTCGGCGAGAACGCCGCCGCCGCCGTCGCGCGCCTCCGCCCGCGCATCGAGGAGCTCGCCGCCACCTTCCCGGAGGGCTACCGGGTCGAATGGGGCGGCGAGGCGGAGAGCTCCGAAAACGCCAACGCCAGCATCTTCGCGAAGCTGCCGTCCATCGTCGCGCTGATGTTCCTCATCACCGTGTTCCTCTTCAACTCCATCCGCAAGCCGCTCGTCATCTTCTGCACCGTGCCGCTCATCCTCGTCGGCGTCGTCGCGGGGCTGCTGCTCTTCGACCAGCCCTTCGGCTTCATGGCGCTGCTGGGCCTGCTCTCGCTCATCGGGATGCAGATCAAGAACGCGATCGTGATCATCGACGAGATCAACGCCCGGCTGGCCGCCGGCGACGCGCCGGTCGACGCGGTGCTCTCGGCGGGCGTCACGCGCCTGCGCCCGCTGGGCCTCGCGGCCGCGACGACCGTCCTGGGGATGATCCCGCTCGTCGCCGACCCGTTCTACGCCGCGATGTCCGTCACCGTGATGTGCGGCCTGGCCTTCGCCACCCTCCTCACGCTCGTCGTCATCCCGGTCTTCTACGCCCTCTTCTTCCGCCTGCCGAAGCCCGCGTAAGACCCCTGGAGAACCGCGCCATGAAGACACCCCCGCAAGCGAAGGCCGGCTCCGCCCCGCACCG
Source organism: uncultured Verrucomicrobiota bacterium (assembly GCA_946612175.1). Lineage (GTDB taxonomy): Bacteria > Verrucomicrobiota > Kiritimatiellia > RFP12 > UBA3636 > UBA3636. The sequence goes on along the minus strand of CAMOEO010000001.1, from coordinate 27,302 downwards.
GCCGCGGACGAAAGGCGAGGAGCTGACCCGGCGGCGGCTCCGCATCCTGGCCGATCTGCGCGCCGGGGTGGCGCCCGCGCGCATCGCGGAACGCCACGACGTGTCGCGCCAGACCGTGTGGAACGTCCGCCGCGCCTGGGCCCGCGGCGGGGAGGCGGCGCTCGCCGTGCGGGGGGAGGTCGGGCGGCGCGTGGCGCTCTCCGCGCGGTTTCTCGCCTCGCTGCGCAAGGCGCTCGCGCGGCCCGTTCGGAAGGGGCGCCGGCCGACGGTGTGGACGGCGGAGAAGGCGGCGGCGCTCGTGGCGCGACGGATGGGGATGCCCGTGAGCGTCGTGACGGTCCGCGCCGCGCTCCGCGCGCCGGAGGTCGGGCTGCTCCCGGCGGGACGCGTCGCGCGGCCCGCGCCGGCGGCGATGCGGCGGGAGGCGCGCGCCGCCAACACGCTGGTGCTCGCGGCGTTCGTCGAGCCTTCGCCGGGCGATCCGCCGTGCCTGCGCCTCGTGGCCGCGGGCGCGCGGCAGCCCGTGCGCGCGGCGCTCGTCCGCGGAAAGGGCGCGCCGGGCGACGTGGCGGGGTTCCTCGCCGCGGTGCGCGCGGAGGTCGGGCGGCCGTGCCGGTTCCTGATGGACGCGAGAGAGGCGCGGAAGGTGGCGCGGCTCGTCAAGGAATGGAGCGGCGTGGAGGTGGTGCCGTCCACGCAGAGGGCGCGGAGGCCGTTACCCTCGAGCGAGTGAACACGCAGAGGGCACGGAGGCCATTACCCTCAAGCGAGTGAACACGCAGAGGGCGCGGAGGCCGTTGCCCTCGAGCGAGTGAACACGCAGAGGGCGCGGAGGCCGTTACCCTCGAGCGAGGCTTTGCACGCGGGCGAGGAGGGCGGTGGCGGCGGGAGCCTCGGAGGGAAGCGCGGCGGAGAGGCGATCCAGGAGCGCGCCCGTCTGCATGCGGAGGGGTTCGGCGAAGTCGCGGCGCAACTGGAGCGCGCCGAGGAGGAGGAGGGCGACGTTCTCGTTGATCTTCGCGGTCGCGAGGATCTTCTCCTCGAGCCAGGCGAGACCGCGCGGCGTCCAGAGCGCCGCATGGTTGCGGGCGAGGGCGCCGTAGAGGTAGCGCGAGTGGCTGGGGTGCTCGGGGCGGAAGGCGGGGTCGCGCTCGGCGCGCGCGACTTCGTCGAAGACCGTGGCGGGGTCCGGGCAGGAGGCGACGAGCGAGAGCCACGCGGCCCAGGCGCCGACGTGCGGGCGGGAGCGCTCCCCGAGCGCCCGGAGATCCTCTCGGAAGCCGGGCGCGCCGGCCTCCTGCAGCGCGGCGACGGCGTCGAGCTCCTCGCCGACGAACGCGGCGGAGGCCATCGTTTCGCGCAGCGCCGCGAAGGCGCGCGGGCCGCCCGCGAGGGCGAGCAGGTCGCCGATGGCGCGCACGACGGCGCGGCGGGGAAGCGCGGCTGCGGTCTCGGCGATGGAGGGCGGCCGGGGGGAGGAGCCCGCCGCCGCGGCGCGGGCGGCGGCGTAGGCGGCGAGGAGGCGGTCCTCGCCGAAGTGCGCGGCGGCGGCGCGGCGCAGGGCGCGGGCTGCGGCGGCGCGCTCGGCGAAGCGCGGAACGTAGGCGCGGTCGAGCATCTCCTCGGGAAGGGAGAGAAGGCGGGCGCGGAGACCGGGGTCGAGCGCGGCATCGGCGAGGGCGGCGTCGAGGACGGCGAAGAACGCCGGAGAGGGCGGGGAGGCGCCCGGCGCGGCGATTTCGCGCGCCATCTCGAGGTCGAGCAGCGCGCGCCACGCCTCGACGCGGCCGACGGGGAACGGCGACACGCGGGCGGCGAGGGCGAGGGAGGCGGGCGTGGCGGTCTCGTCGCGGAAGGCGCCGTAGAACGGGAGGCCGGAATTCCAGTCGAGGAAGGCGGGGGCCTCGGGAACGCCCTCGAAGACGAACGTCTCCGAGGCGGAGGAGAGGACGAGCAGACGGTCGACCGAGGGCATCGCGCGGCCGCGGGCGTCGACGCCGCGGACGCGGAACGGAACGACGAACGGCGCGGCGCCGGCGCCGGGGCGCGTCTGCGAGAGCGTGACGGAGAGGCGCCGCGTGGCGGGGTCCCAGGCCCAGGAGCCGACAAGGCGAGGGTAGCCGACGGTGAAGAGCCACTGGCGGAAGAAGGCGTCGAGGTCGCGCCCGCCCGCGAAGGGGGCGAAGGCGGCGAGGAAGTCCTCGGTGCTCGCGTTGCCGCCCTTGAAGCGGGCGAAGTAGGCGTCCGTCGCGGCCCTGTAGGCGTCGTGGCCGAGCCATTCGCGGAGCATGCCGAGGACCTCGGGCGCCTTGTCGTAGGTGACGCCGTCGACGACGTCGTCGGGCGAGTCGAAGCCGTCGCGGACGATGGGGAACGCGGCGGCGCCGCCGTCCTCCTGCGCGAGGGGGCCGCGGAGGGGATCGCGAAGGCCGTCGAGCTCGTCGAGGCGGGCGAAGGCGGCGCCGAAGCGCTCGGCCAGGTAGGCCCGCTCGACCGTGACGGTGTAGGCCTCGTTGAGCCACATGTCGAAGGGGGTCTCCATCGTGACGTCGGAGCCGCAGTGGCTGTGCTCGAACTCGTGGACGATCACGCCGAAGGCGTAGAAGAGGCGGCGGTCGGGCGTCCAGCGGTCGAGCAGGGCGGCCTCCGTGACGATCGTCGTGTTTCCGACGTTCTCCATGCCGCCGAAGTTGGACTTCTCCATGCAGATCGTGCGGTAGCACTCGCGGTCGTACTCGTAGCCGACGTGGCGGGCCTGGAAGAGGACGGCATCCTCGAGAATGGCCATCGGGAGGCGGGCGCCGTCGAGATGGCCCGGCGGAACGAGGTATTCGAGCCGGACGAGGCGGCCGCCGGGCGTTCGGACGGAGCCCGCGAGCGCGTCCCAGGTCCCGACCGCAACGAGGAAGAGGTAGGGCGGCATCGGGATGGGGTTGACGTAGGCGATGCGCACGCGCGCGGGGTCGCCGGGAAGCGGGACGGGGCGGCCGTCCGGGCAGACGGCGCGGTCGACGTCGCCGTTGGAGATCAGGTGCGTGTAGCGGGCGCTCGCCTCGAGCGTCGTGCGCCAGGTGCACTTGGCGGTGCAGTCGTCGACGATCGGGAGGATGCGCTGGAAGCCCCACTGCTGGCACTGCGAGACGATCTGGGGCGGGGCGCCGGGCGGGGTGGTGTCGAAGTAGGCGCCGTCGAGGATGCGGTCCGACGGGCGGCACGTCGCCGCGATGCGAAGCGCAAAGCGCGCGCCGGCGGCGAGCGGCCGCGGGAGGGCGACGACGAGGCGGCGGCCCCGGCGGTCGTAGAGGGCGGAGCAGGGCTCGTCCGGGGCGTCCGGGCGCTCCGCGGCCAGCGACACGGGGCCGATCTCGAGGTCCTGGGCGTCGAGCGCGACCTCGGAGAGCGGCTCGCGGGCCTCGAAGGAGAGCGTCTCGAAGCCCTCGATGCGGTCGTCGAAAAGCCGTAGCAGCAGCTCCGCGTGGAGGAGGCGCGCGGGCGGGCGGCGCCAGGCGGAGCGAAGATAGCGGAAGGGAGCGGGTTGTGGTTCCATGCCCCCGATGCTACCACAAACCGCCGTGAATTTCCTATCCTCCGCGGATCGGAAATCGCGTGGATTGCGGGAATGAGGGGGTTTTGGTAGACTCGCGGGCATGAGCGAGGGCGCCAGAATCAGGATTCTGCCGGAGGATGTCGCGAACAAGATCGCGGCGGGCGAGGTCGTCGAGCGGCCCGCGTCCGTCGTGAAGGAGCTCATGGAGAACGCGATCGACGCCGGCGCCTCGCGGATCGACGTCGTCGTCACCGCGGGAGGGCGCCGCCTGATCTCCGTCGCGGACGACGGCTGCGGCATGGGGCGCGACGACGCCCTGCTCGCCCCCGAGCGCCAGGCGACCTCGAAGCTGCGCACGGCGGAGGACCTCTCCGGCATCGCGACGATGGGCTTCCGCGGAGAGGCCCTTCCGTCGATCGCGAGCGTCTCCCGCTTCACGCTCCGCACGCGCCGCCGCGAGGACGAGGCGGGGACGGAGGTGGAGATCCACGGCGGGACGATGGTCGCCGTCCGCGACTGCGGCGCCGCGCCCGGCACCACGATCGAGGTGCGGGACCTGTTCTACAACGTCCCGGCCCGCCGCGCGTTCCTCCGCTCCTACAACACGGAGCAGGCGCACGTCCGCGCGATGTTCCTCGTCCACGCCATCGCGTGGCCGGGGCTGGCGATGAGTCTCACCTGCGACGGCGACCCCGTCCACCGCCTGCGCCCCGCGGCCTCGCTTCGCGAACGGCTCGACGACCTCTACGGCGCGGGCTACATGGACGGCTTCGTCCCGATCGAGCATTCGTCCGGCCGCATCCGCGTCCACGGCTGGGCCGGGCTCCCGTCGCAGACGCGCGCCGACACCGCGGGACAGCATGTCTTCGTGAACGGCCGCCCCTCGACCGCCCCGGTCGTCCAAGCCGCGATCCGCGAGTCCTACCCGCATCTCCCGCAGGGGCGACGCCCCGTCCTTTTCCTCTTCCTCGAGCTTCCGCCCGAGGAGGTCGACGTGAACGTCCACCCCACCAAGCGCGAAGTCCGCTTCCGCGCGACGGGCGCGGTGCGCGACGCCGTCCTCGCCGCGCTCGCCAAGGCCCTCCGCGCCGGCCCCGGCGGGGCGGAGGGCGCCGCGGCCCCGGCGTTCGCGCCCGACGACGACGATGCGCTCGGAGGCTTCGGCTCCTCGGAGCCCTCGCTCGCCCCGGACGCCCCCGGTTTCCCGGCGCCCGAGTCCGGCGCCGCGGCCGCGGCGCCGCCGTTCCCGCTTCCTCCTCCCGCCCTCCCGCCGCCGCGCCAGGCCGAGTTCGATCCGATCGGCGAACGAACCTTCGCGCCCGACCCGCGTTCCGCGCCCCCCGCCACCGTCCCCTTCGTCGCCGTCCCCGCCCCCGCGGACGCCCCGGCGGCCTCCCCCTACGATCCCGCACCGGCCCCCTGGACGAAGTTCCGCCTCGTCGGAAGCCTCTCCTCGGGCTACGCGCTCGTCGAGACCGAGGGCGGCTACGCCGTCGTCGATCCCGCCGCGGCGCACGAGCGCGTGATGTACGAACGCCTGCTCAAGGCCGCGCCCAGGGTCGAGGAGGCGCCTTCGCAGGCGCTGCTCCTGCCCCAGACGGTCGCGCTCGCGCCGCTCGACGCCCATCGCGTCCGCTCCGTGCTGCCCGTGCTGGCGGAGATGGGGTTCGACGTGGAGGACTTCGGCGGCGACAGCTTCCTCGTCCGCGCGCTGCCCGACGTCCTTTCGGGCGCATCGGCGAAGGCCATCCTCGAGGAGACCGCCTCCGCGCTGCAGGACGCCGGCCCGCGCAAGGGGCGCCAGCACTGGCGAGAGGAGCTCGTTGCCGCGGCGGCGAGCCGCTCGGCCGTCCGGACGCGGCGCCCTCTCGATGCGCGGGAGCTCGTCCCGATTCTCATGGAGCTCGCGGCCTGCCGTATGCCCTATTCGACGCCGGGCGGGCGCCCGACGATGGTCTACACCTCCCTCCGCGACCTCGACCGCCGGTTCGGCCGCGCATAGAAAAAGGGCGCGCCCGCCGGGAAGGGCGGGCGCGCGGAGGGTGCCGAGGAGCGGCGGGCCCTACTCCTGGAAGGTCCAGTTGCCGTTCTCGTCGCGGACGAGGGTGGCCGTGCGGCCGGTGGCGTCGGAGACGAAGCTCCAGGTGCCGTCGGCGTCGCGGACGAGCGTGCCCGTGCCGCGGGCGGCCTCGGTCCAGGACCAGACGCCGGCGGAATCGGGCATCCAGGTCATGTAGGAGCAGGTGCCGTCCTCGTTGTCGACCATCTTGCCGTAGTCGGCGGAGACGCGGATCCGGAAGAATCCGGCCCTGTAGTCGATGTCGGCCTGGTCGGCGGGCTTCATGACGGCCGTGCCGGCGGGCTTGGCGGAGCTCATGACGCCGTCGGCGAGCGCGACGGTCGCCGCGTCCGTGGCGGCCACCTCGAGCTCGGCGACATCCTCCCATGCCGGGGCGGCGAGGTCGAGCTTGCGCTGGAGCGTGTAGGTGAGGACGACGCCGGGGACGAGCGACGGGTAGGCGCACTCGACGTACGGGACGCCGTCCGCGTCGAACGCGAGGGCGGGCGTGGTGAACGGCCGGGCGTCGGCCGGGTCGAGCGGGTCGGAGCCGGAGAGGAACTCCTCCAGGTCGCCGATGCCGTCGCCGTCCGTGTCGCGCCTGTGCGTGTCGGTGCGGGTCACCTTGATCTCCATCGCGTCCGTGAGGCCGTCGAGGTCGGTGTCGGGCGTGCGCGGATCGGAGTCGAGGACGCCGTCGGCGTACTCCTCCCAGACGTACACGCCGGCGGACTTCTGGTCGTAGCCGGAGGTGGCGAGGTTGCCGAACTTCCACCACTCCCAGGCGTCGGGCAGCAGGTCGTTGTCGGTGTCGCGGTCGTGCAAGACGATCGTGACGCCTGTCACGTTCGCATCGACGACGATGGGGTCATACCTGGCATCAAGGATGGGCGCAACGCCGCTGGCCGAGAGACCATAGCCCTGCGTCTCCCATTCGTCCGCGAACCCGTTCTTGTTCGAGTCGAGGAAGGCGTGGATGACGTAGGTTCCCTGCTTGAGGCCGGTGACCGAGTAGGCCCCCTTTGTCGTGAGCCGAGTCTGGGCGGAAGGAGTCCCGGCGAGGGAGAGCCCCGACCGGGTGTCGTCCGGAACCTGATAGGCGCGGACGACGAGGGGAACGCCGCTTGCGAAGGTCCTCGCCACGAGAACAACCTTGTACGAGGCGGAGAGAGGTCCGTCGAAGAGCAGCGAAACCCTGCCCGTCTCGTAGTCGATCGATCCCGACCAGCCGAGCGAATCCGGGGAGCCGTCCACGATCAGGATGCCGGACGTGCCGCTGGCGGAGAAGGTGCAGACCACGTCCGAGCCGCTACGGAGCTGGATCGCGGCGCCGCTTCCGGCGATGGTGCCGAGCATGGCGGCCGGGATCACGGCGGAGAAATCCGTTGCACCGGCGGCAGCCGTGCCGAGGGTCGTCAGATCGGAATTCTGCATCACCTTTCCGAAGTACTTCACATCGCCGGAGACCGAGAAGGTGTCGCGCGCCGAGTCGTCGTTGACGAGCCGGAAATACCCTTCCACGGACTGCGCGGAGACGGCGGAGCTCTTCGGCCGCTCGACGATCCTGTACCGATACGTGCCGCTCGACAGGGACACGAACGACTTTCCGCTCTCCAGCTGGGGCTTGGCGGTGTAGTAGTAGTCGAGGGAGGACGACTTGCCGTGGCGGATGGGCAGCGGGACGCAGAGATTGTCGATCTTGACGCCCGCGTCGGCGCCGTCGACCTTCTCGATGGTGATGTTCACGCCGGCGTTGCGCCAGTCCATCTCCCACTGCAGCTCAACGACGGCGCCATTGACCGTCGCGTAGGAGATCGGATTCTTGGCGGACATCGCGCGGCGGGCGCCCACGTTCGGAACAGCGGAGGAGACGAACGTCCCTTCCGCGATGACCGTCTCCTCGAGACCGTTGTCGGAAGCGACGGTCCACGAGAAGGCGTCCGTCGCCGCGGTGCCTCCGTTGATTCCGTAGACGCCGTGGCGGATGAAATCGCCCTCGTGGATGTAGGTGCGGGGCGCGTCGATGACGATGCCGTTCACGAAGGTTCCGTCCTCGCGGACGAGGGCGGACTGCCCGCTTCCGTTCCAGATGTAGACCTTGTAGGCGTTCACGTTCTCGTTGGTCGCGGCGGGCCAGGAGAAGCGCGGGAAGCCGTAGAGTTCGTCGGTGAACGGAATCTCGACATCGGCGCGATCCCAGCCGACATAGACGGGGCGCGGGGTCGAGATGCCGGCCGGTTCGCCGACGGTATAGTCGCCGCTATGGTCGACGTCGATGAAGCCGAAGAACCGGTTCCAGCCTCCGATCAGATGCGTGTAGGCGGTGCGAAGCATCCGCTCCTCGGTGAACGGGAACGCATGGCCGTCGATGGTCGTGGAGAGCTGGAAGGACCGGCCGGCGTATTCGGCGGAGCAGAAGATCGTTCCCGTCTCGTAGTCGAGGCCGACGACTCCGCCGATGTCGGAGACGAAGAGTCCGTATTCCTCGTTCGCATGGCCGAGGGGGAGTTGGACGTCCACCCAGGTCCACACGGCTCCGTCCAGCTGGTGGCGCTGGAAGTCGAGGGTCGCCGCCGCGACGTGCCCGTAGGGGATATGGGTCACGTAGTACTGGTTTCCGCCCCCGATGACCTCGACGCCGTCGGCGCCGAAGACCATCCGGCCGTAGGAGATGTTCGGGGCGACACTGTACTTGCCGTCGATGGCTCCGCCCATCCGGTCGCCGGACGAACGCTCGCCGAACGTGTGGACGACGATCGCGGAGGAATCCTCTGCCTCCCCGTCATAGTGGAACGTCGCCCGAAGGCTCGGCCGGGGGAACGAACTGGCATCCTGCGGATCGGTTCCCGCCATGAACTCCTCGGCGTTGGTCCATCCATCATGATCCGGGTCGAGATGGGCGTCATAGCTCTCGGGATCGAGACCGTTCTCCAGCTCCCAGTAATTGTCCATGCCGTCGCCGTCGTCGTACAACTCGCCGTAGGTGAGGGAGGTCTTGTCCGAACGGGAGTAGTAGTCGGAGTATCCGTCGGAATCCGTATCGAAGGAGAACGGATCGGTTCCGGCGCAGTACTCGGCCCAGTTGTCGAGACCGTCGCCATCCGGATCGCCGTAGGCTCCGTTGCGGTCCGACGAATCGGTGGGATCGAGGCCATGGGCGATCTCCCACCAGTCGGGGATGCCATCGCCGTCGGAGTCCACCGCGCTGTTCTCGCTTCCGCGGCCCGATCCGTCCCACATCGGAACATCGATGTCGGCAACGGCGTCCAGAAGCGGCACCATGTCGGAGTGGATCGGGATGCCCTCGTAGACTCCGTAGCGGTCGAGCGCGCCGCCGAAGTTCCAGGGATTGTACTCGTATGTGCCGCGAACGAAGGTGTTGTAGCCGTCTCCGTAGGGGTTCATGGAGTTGTTCAGCAGCGACTCGGAGAGAAGGCTCGGGCCGCTGTATTCGTAGGAAAGGTCGGAGGTGCCGAGATTGCCGCCCAGCAGGTTGGTCGTGTAGAAGATCTCGACGGTCCCCGCGCCGCCGCTCTCAATGATCGCCTCGGCCTCGATGGCCCAGTCGTTGGACCGCCGGTAGCGGAAGCCCCGGAAGTCCAGCGTGGCCTCGTCGTAGACGGGGACGATCTCGGAGATATCGCGCGGGGGCTTCTGCGCCAGATGGCCGACGGTGTTCTCGATGAACGGAACGTAGGAGAAGTCCGTCGCGTAGGCAGTGCTGCGGTTGTCCGCCACATACCACCACGGCACGAACGGAACCGGCCGGATGGAGGAGATCTCGCTCCAGCCCATCGGCACGGGGTCGGTGTCGGTAAAGAAGGTGGTCGCGTCGTTTCGGGCCGGATCGGGAATGACGTCCGGAAGGTTGTCGAACGAGTAGTGGTAGAGCAGCTTCTGCGGGAAGTTCGCCTCGGCGTCCGTCCGGTAGAGGTTCTGCTTGTCCCAGACCCAGCGGGCCCGGTTGATGGGCTCGATGTCGTCCTTGGTGAAGCGGCGCATCATGTTGTTGCGGATCTCGGCCTGGGAGCGGCACCGGTCCCAGACGCGGATCTCGTCAATCCATCCGGTGAAGAACCGGTTCTCGTCGAACTGAGACTCGGTCTTGCTCCAGAGCTTGCCGCCGACGACGCCCCACGGGTTCGTCTCGTAGGCGCCGACGACGATCGGGGCAGGGCTGTAGTCGAAGTTGACGGTCGTGGTGCTCACGGTGACGAGGCCGTTGGACCCGCCGCCGTTGGCGGTGTACCATTCGCGGTAGGCCGAGGACATGATGGTGCCTGTGCAGGGCTTGAGGGAGTTGGAGACGTGGCCCGCGAACTCGCCGCCGAGGTAGAGCGTGAGGTCGTCGTTCTGGGAGTCCATCACCACGGCAACGTGCATCCACTTGTCGAGGGAAAGGCGGCCGGAGCTCATGACGACCGCGCTGTTGGCTGGCTGCTCGATGCCGTCGTTGTCGACCTGGGCGAACACCGTGCCGGTCTCGTCCATGTAGACATGGAAGGTGTTGCGGATCGACCAGGCCTTTGCGCCGGAGAGGGTGTCGACGGGCATCATGACCGGACGGTGGAGGAGCGTCGCGATCTTCCCGGGCGCGGGATAGGCGTGCGGACGCACCCAGAACTCGACGGTATGGGAGGTGAGCGCGTACTGGTCGTGGTAGAACGGGCGCTGCGTGCGGCAGGCCGCGTGGCCGTCGAAGTACATCGCCTTGCGGGAGATCGGGCTGTCGAGATCGAGAGGATCTGTCTTGCCGCGGGTACTCACACTGGCGAGTTCCTCGCGGTCGCCGATGTTGTTGTTGTCGGTGTCGTAGCCCTCGGAGGTCTCGAAGTCCCAGACGTATTGAGGGGAATCCGTCAGGCCTCCGTTGAACGGGACGGCCCACCACCAGATTTTGGCGGCGCCGTAGTCCGACCCGTTGTAGTAGAGGTTCACGTGGGAGGCGTTCTGGCCGAAGTTTCCGACGGTCTGGCTCATATCGGTGAGCCAGTAGGGCGATGGATCGGTATGGTGCTGGAGGTCGTTGGCGAAGAAGCTGTAGGACTCCTCCTGGTTGTTGACGCCGTCCTTGTCGCAGTCGGCGGCGCGGTCGCCGGAGAGCCACGGGCGGTTCACAAGGTCGAAGTGGGCCCACTCCATATAGTAGTTGCCCAGCATGTCGGGGCCGAACGAGGTAGTGATCGCGTCGCCGAAGGAATAGGGGACCCATTCGTCCTCCGGCGACTTCCACCAGCCCGCCTTCTCCTTACGGGCGATCGGCCAGCGATAGGGAGGACGAAACGCGAAATGGAGGTTCAGAACATAGTTCGGATCGCAGCCCATGAGCCAGTTGTCTGTCGATCCGTCGCCCATGTCATCCCGGTCGGCGCGGTCGCCGTCGGTCGTGTCGCCGGCCTTGCCGAGCAGGCGATCGCCGCCATAGCACGGGTTGATGCCGTGGTAGATTTCCCAGTAGTCGGGCATGCCGTCGTTGTCGGAATCGACGCGCCTCGGCCGGGTTCCGGGGAATCCGTAGCCAGTGGAATTGTCGTTGAGCGGCATATAGACGCCGCCGCTGACGAGGCTACCCGCCAGATCCCATCCGTATCCGCGCTGCGCATAGGAATAGATCCAGCTTCCGACGTTCTCGAAGAGGGCGACGATGGCGTCGTGCTCGGCCCGGGAATGGTGATGGAAGTACTTCTTGCCGGGGATGGAAATGCCGTCATAGTTGTAGTTGGCGTCATAGGCCGGATCCGTATCATACAGGAACAGGGAGGCCGTGGCGTCGCGGTCGGGGTTTCCGTCGGCGAGCGGGATGTTGCGTCCGGTCTGCGGGTTGTAGATGATCTCGTAGACGCGCTGGAGGCGCGCTGCGAGCGTCTCCTGCTCCATCGACGGGGAGTCGGCAACCGTGTATTCCCACCGTTTCTCGAGAGCCTTCAAGGCCTCCATGCCGCGGGCGATGGTGGTGCCGGAAACAGGAACGGAGAAGAAGTCCACAGGGCTGTAGACATGGGCTCGGACGGTAGGCCCGTACTGGGGGTAGAGGCCAGGGTCGTAGGGCCAGTCCCACGGTGTCATGGAATCCCACTTGTGGGTTTCGATGGACGTGCGGCGCTGCGGGACCCAGATGTTCTCCTTGGAGAGGGGATACCACCGGTCATGGCGCCAGCCGTAGTTGGCGCCCGTCAGATATTCCTGGTAGTTGGCGAGCTTGTCGCCGTCGGGGTCGCCGAACGGGCCGTATTCGTCGTCGAGGTACGAGGCATCGAGATTGGGCAGCTGCTCGTAGGCGTAGAGACCCATGAAGTACTCCCAGCCGTCGGGAAGCCAGTCCAGATCCGTGTCGGAGCAGGTCGGGTTGAAGTTGGCCTTGGGTTCCCCGTCGCCGTTGCCGTCGGCCAGATCGACGTACTCCTGGAAGTCCGTGAGGCCGTCGCCGTCGGTGTCGGCGTTCCAGGGGTCGGTCGGCATCCATTTGTTGTACCAGCCGTCATACGCCGGGAAGCCGTGGATGACGACCTCGGTTCCGTCGCCGATCGTGGTCGTAGTATCCTGCGGCCACAGCATGTTGGCCCAGAGGCAGGAGAATTCCTTGGTCAGGTCGACGGCCTCGTCGTAGTCCTGGTCGTAGTCTAGGTCCGGATCGAAGGGAGGACCCTGGCAGATCGGCGGCTGTTCAAGATGGTCGGGATCGAACCTGTAGCCGATGCCCTCCATCAGATCCTCGGGCGTCTTCGAGTTCGGAACGATCGGACTGTAGCCGACATACGGCTCCCAGCCGTCGGGAAGGCCGTCCCCGTCAGTGTCGTTGCTGCAGGGATCGGTCGTCGTGCTGGCCCAGTTGTAATCGCCCTTGGTGGGATAGACCTGGGACCAGAATCCGTGCGCGGCGCCGTAGTAGGAATAGAGGAATTCCTCGAGGTTTCCGTATTTTCCGCCGCCGAATCCGGTCATGACCATCAGCGTATACTTGCGAAGTCCCTGCTCGTATTCCATCGTGAAGGAACTGGGGGAGGGGAAGACGCCGCGCCCGGGGCGATAGCCGGTGAACGTGCGTCCGTTCCAGTACACCTCGTTGGCGAGATCGGCGCGGTAGGCATCGGCGTGCTTGGCCGTGCCGGTGGCGTCATAGGCCATGTAGTCCTCGTCGGGGTTGTCACCGGGGCCGCAGCCATTGACGTCGTTGCGCGGATCGAGCGGGAGCAGGCCTCGCTGGACCTCCCAGCCGTCGGGCATGCCGTCGCGGTCGGTGTCCCAGTGGAGGGGATCTGTGCCGAGTTCGTATTCCTCGATGTCGAGAACGCCGTCGCCGTCGAGGTCTGAGGTGGGATCCCAGTTGTCGCGATTGAACCCGGCGGCCGAAATCCGGTTCGCGATGTCTCCGTTCAGATACTGGTCCCAGTTCATGGGATCGAAGCGGGAGAGGAGGAACTCCTTGGGGAAGAGGCCGTTCTGGCGCGTGAGGGAGACGTGGATCGCCGTATCCTGCGCGATGTCGAAGGAGACCGCGCCGTCGAGGCGGGTCAGCGTCTGCCAGCCGGGGATCAGCATCTGTCCGGAGAGGTCGTTCACGAAGGCGCCGGAGAGGGCGCGGAACTCGGGGAAGCCGGTCGTGGCGTTGTAGACGGGCGTGTCGGGAACGCCGTCCCCGTCGGAATCCTTGTAGAGGACGTAGAACAGACGGCTGTTTCCGTTTTCGTCCTTGGGATTGACGCCGACCTGCCTGGCGATGACCGGCGAAAGCTCGAAGAGGGTGAAGGACGAGCCGTCGAACTCGATCGAGACGGAGCCTGCGACAACGGGAAGAACGACGCCGTTGTCGTTCAGGACTGCATTGTCCACCACGTACTGCGTGAGGTAGGTGCCGGCTGCGGGGTCGATGTCGTAGAGCTTGGTCGGCTCCACGTCGAAGGCGAAGTCGAGCGGATCGTCCGTCTCGAGCAGCGGAAAGCCAGCGGTGGCGGAGGCGGTGCTGTAGTAGGTGTAGGTCGGATCCCATGCGCGCCAGTTCTCGGCGTGGACGCCGTACTTGATCGTGGTCCAGAAATACCACTCCCAGCCGTCGGAGAAGCCGTCGGTATCGGTATCGAGGAGATTCGGATCGGTGCCAGCGCAGTTGTTGCGGTCGCCGTAGGTACCGCGCTGGTTGACGAGTTGAGGGGCGTAGCGGACGAGATTCATCGCGTCGGTGCCGTCACCGCCGGTGCGATCCTCGCGAAGACCGCGGTATTCGACGAAGTTTGCGAAGAGAGGCTTCTCCTCGGCGGCGGACTTGTTGTAGGTCTGTCCTCCGGTGGAAAAGTCGAGAGGATACTTGAGGACGAAGACCCGGTTGGTCCGCGTCTCGCCCGTCGTAGAATCGGTAACGACGACGGGCCAGCCGGCCTTCGGAGCGCCGGGCTGCGCGTCGGGCGCAGTCTCCTCGACGAGGGTGGGAAGCCAGTCCTCGTCGAGGTTGCCGGAGGGGCCGTAGTCTCCCGTGGGAATGCCGACGGGAATGGTGGTGACATTTTCGGAGGTGGCCTCCTCCATGCCGTTCTGGAACCACCAGGCCTCCCAGGTGTCGGAAAGACCATCGCCGTCGAAATCGCCAAAGGGATCCGTCCAGACGTTGTTGAGGGGGCTGGGCTCGTAGACGCCAATGCCTTCGGACCCCTTTCCGGGAACGACGTGGTAATAGGGGTAGGAAGCAAGATAGATGATTGTGGCGTCGCCCTCGTCTGGCATCGAGACGATCGCCTTGAGGTTGGCATTGGGGACGCGAGTCGCGCCCGGGGCGCGAAGATACTCGGTGTCGCCGAACCAGCCGAAGGGGTAGGATCCATCCTCGAGGATGGCGCTCAACGTGACCGGCGTCGTCGGACCGACCTCAGCCTTTCCGATCGTTCCGTCGAAGAGCGCCCAGTCGATGCCGACGGGATTGGTGACGCGGAAGGTGGTGGCCTGGGCCACGCCGCCGTTGTGGACGAGGCCGGTTCCCGGATCGGTGGTGTCCGTGTAGAGCGTGACGGAGTCCTGGACGACAACCGAGTAGAAACCAACCGTCGAGAGTTCACCGTCGGACACCGTGATGGAGATAAGGTTGTAGCCGCCGTCCTGGGTGGGGCTCGACCAGGAATTGGTGAAGACGGCGTTCGGGTCGGTCGTGGACGAGCCGGCGAAGGACCAGCGATAGGTCAGGTTGTTCTGGTCGGCGGCGCTGTCGGTCGCTCCTACCGCGGCGACGGGAAACGGAACGTCCTGGTTCTTGAAGACCGTGGCGCCCCAGGGGGTCGGGTTCTCGAAATCCGAACTGACCTGAATTCTGGGAGGAACGTTCGTGACCATCAGGTTGAGGAGGGCGTTGTCGTAGTTGCCGTTCGGGTCGGTGATCGTAAGGCCGCAGCTGTAGGACCCGTCGAGGCCGTAGATGGTGAACGTGCCGCTGTTGCCGGAGGGAACGCTCACGGTCGCCGGGAAGGACACCTTCCCGTCGTAGTCCGTCTTGTCGCAGGTGATCTGGAACGCCGTGGCCGTGGGAACGTCCGAACCGAGGCGGAACTGGACGAGGCGGGAGTTGGCCTCGGGCATGATGACGTTGCGGTCGGGATAATCGGGGAAGGAGATGCGGCGGGTCGCGGAGGAGCCGGTGACGGTGACATTGAACGCAATGGGGGCGGTCGAAGAATCGGTCGTCATCTGCACGGTGATCGTCGCATTGCCGGCCGCCTGCGGAACGAGGTAGAACGTCGCGACGTACGTTGCCCGGGTCGGATCGGTCTGCGGATCCTTGTAGAGCGTGACGGTGGCGGACGACCCTGCATTCGGCCTGCTTTCCGCGCGAACGAGGACGACGGCCGGATTGCTGGAAGTGGCCTTGACCTGCTGCGGCGCCGCGCTCGACGCGTCGCCACGGTAGATTTCGAAGGGCCATTCGGCGGCGACCCCGTTGTATTCGGTGGGGACGGTCCAGGGGTCGTCCCCACCGTAGAAGAGCGTGTCCGCGCGCGCGGGCAACGAAAGGGCCGCCAGGGCGGCGAGGAGGGCGAACGGGCGGAGGGAGGGATTCCAGAGGTTCATCGTGGTTGTCCTTTCTCTTGAATCAAAGGGGGAAAATGCAGGGAGTTATTCGGCGGAAGACGGGGTCTGGGGATGGGGAAGCACGAGGCGGACGTTTCCGTTGGTTCCGCCGGGAAGCTCGGAAAGAAACGTCTCGGGGTCCTTGCCGCCGATCAGGATGCGGGGCTTGTTCTCCGCTTCCTCCCGACGGGCGGTCTCGACGGACCGGATGTCCGGGGCGCCGCCCTTTTCGGAAGCGGACCGGGCGCGCATGGCGGCCTGAACGGCGGTCTGCATCTCATGCTGCTTCGCAACGCGCGCGGCTTCCGCCGCCACGCGCACGGAGCGAAGGCGAAGAATTTCCTCGTCGGCGTCCCAGACCTCGGAGAGGGCCTTCTCGGTCTCCTCCAGGGAGGCGCGGAGTTCGGCGGCCTTGTCGACCAGAACCTTGACCTTCTCGTCCGATTCCGCAATGGCGTCCTTTCTCTCCTCGATGTCCCTGTCCGCCTTCAGCGCGGCGCGCGCCTGCGCGTCACGCTCGTGACGAATTTTCTCGAGTCGGGCGATGTATTCCTGCATCTCGGGCGTCATCGTGCGATCGGATCGGCCGGGAACGGGCCGATCCTGGGCGGAAAGGCCGGAGTCGTGCGCCTCGGCGGGAGCCGGCGCGGGATCGTCCGCGAGGGCGAAACCAGTCGAAGCCGCGACGATCGCGGCGCCGAGCAGGGCGTGGAGGAGGGAGTTGTTCATGATGCCAATGGTTTTGACGAAAAAGGGAAGGAAAAGATTCAGTGCCTTCGGCTAGGGGAAGACAACGCGGAAGAAGCGGGCGTCGGCCCCCTCGATAGGCGAAATTTCGATGACGACGGGGTCTTCGCCGGAGGCGGCCGGTGTTCCGACGTCCACCGGATCTCCGAACGGCTGCCAGTCGGGTCCGACCAGCGTCGTGGAACTCTCCAGCGTGACGGTATCCCCGGGGGCTGGATCGCCCGACTCGACGCGAACCTCGAAGACGAGGTTCGTGGCCGTGATGGCCGTGAAGACGGCGGAATAGACCGCGGGGTCGGAAGGCGCCTCCCCGCGGGACCGGAAGCACCAGTAGACCTCCCCCGCCGAATCAATCGAGCGGACGGACGCGCCGTCCTTGTCGGTGACGGTCAAAACCGCGAAATAATAAAGAATGTCCGGCTGGGGCTCGAACTCGACGTCGGCCCCTTCGAGGGAGACGTCCTCCGCAATGTACGAGTCGTAGTCGGTACCATCGAAAAAGAGGCGCGCCCAGGTGGCGGGATTCTGGTTGACGGTCTCGAATTCCGCGGCGAAGAGCTCGTTGGTCGTGACGACGAACTCCCAGCGGTTGGTTGTGAGCCGGGATTCCCACTGGCCCGTGGAAATGTTCCTGAAGTAGTTCGTCGCCACATTCAGCGTCTCGTTGGTGGAAATCAGCAGCTTTCCTCCGTTCGGACCGTCGGGAAACGAAAGGGCATCTTCCTCGGGAATCTGGACAAACGTCCTCGTGGGTGGGATGCCCGTCTCGACGACGTTCGTGTAGTAGGTCCGGACAAGCCTCAAGGAGGAGGACGACGTACCGACGATGCGCCACTTGTATTCAAGGGGCTCGTCTGCGTCCACGTCGAAGGCCCGGGCGTGGAACGGCAGCGCCGTACCCGTGTAGCCCGCGTAGCGAACCTCAAAATCCGCGTTGGCTGTCTCGGCGGGAACGCCTTCGGCATACGCATACGAATGGGGAAGGGAGTCCGTCGGGGTTCCCTCCGTTCCGGTAAGGAGGGAGGGAGGGGCGTTGGAGATGGTGAACGATCCCTCAAGATCGCCGACCATAACGGTGCACTCCGTTCCCTCCGCCGAGCCGTCGAGGGCGTAGAAGACGACGGGGGCGCGGGTCTCGCCGGCCGGAATCGTGACGGTGTCGGAAACCAGGGTGGCGGCTCCGGGGACCGATGACGAGATCGAGGCGGGGAAGGAGCGATCCTCGGACCAGGCGACGGCGGCCACGAGCCAATTGGTCACGGGCGTTGCATCGTTCTCCAGGAAGAAGACGGCATTGGTGCGCGCGATCGTTTCGGCGCCGTCCTCCCAGGAAACCGTGGTGAAACCGGAAAGGGAAACCGTCGGATCGGGCCCGAGATCGACGCCTTCGAGCGAAAAGATCTGTACGCGGCCGTTGCCCGTGTCGGCGACGACGAGCTCGGTGGCGTCGTCGTTGACCCAGACGCCCTGGGGGTTCGTGAACTCCGCCGGCCCGGTTCCCTGCACGCCGAGCCAGAAGCGCTC
The DNA here is from genome assembly GCA_946612175.1 of uncultured Verrucomicrobiota bacterium. Classification (GTDB taxonomy): domain Bacteria; phylum Verrucomicrobiota; class Kiritimatiellia; order RFP12; family UBA3636; genus UBA3636. Next base: position 9,378 of record CAMOEO010000001.1, on the reverse strand, counting down.
GGCTCCGAACTCGTCGAACGCCGCGACGCGATGGTTGTCCATATCCGCGACGACGAGCAGCTTCCCGGCGGAAGTGTTCGCGAGATGGATTCCTCCGGGCGCGCCCATCTTTCCGTTCGCCGAGCCCCCTTCGTCCAGCCTGCCGATGACGAAATCCGCCACGCCGCAGGGATTCGGATCGACCGCGGGCTCGAAGTGGCTTCCGGCGCCGGGATGCCCGGTCGGACCGCCTACCAGTTCATGGACCCAGGTCCAGCGGATGACCTCACTGACGTAGTCCCCGCCCGTCCCATCGTAGCGAAGGGCCGAATTCATGCTCCGGGAGCCGGCCCAGACGGTCGAGCCGTCCTCGGGATCGACCGCCAGGGAGGTGGGCCAGGCGGCGCTCGGCTCCGCGTTGGTATACGCGGCCTTGTCGCGGACAGCAAAGAAAACGTCCGCCAGAGCGGGGGATTCGATCCCCGTACCAAGCACGATCCAGGACTGCCGAGCCTCCCCGTCGACGGAAGACACGTTCTCGTAGGTCGCCGCGACGGCGAAGTCGAACAGAGCCCCGTCGGGGAAGAACGCCACGTCCTCGGCATAGCGCAGCAGCTCGTGCTCGAAGCGCCCCTTGAACGAGAATGTGACCGACGTCAGCGTTCCCGCGGAGTCTTTCGTTTCCGCGAACTCGTAGAACGACACGCCGGGGGTTAAGCCAAAGTTCTCGTTGGCGATGCTTGCGTCGACCACCGCCACAAGGTTGCTTCCGGGCCGTTTCGCCATCCGCTTCGGACTCGAAAAGACTACTCCCTTCCCGTCCCCGTCGATTCCCTTGAACCGACAGGCCTCCAGCTCGCCGCCTTTCGGGGTGCGGGGCCAGACGCGAATGCATTTTTTCACGAGATCCAGTTCGTAGACACCCGCTTCCGTGGCGAAAGCGCTGACGGGACGGCGGGAATCCTTCGAGGACAATGACGCATACGACGCATAGGGCAGGACCGGTCGCGCGGCAAGCTCGGCTCCACGAACCTCGGACGGAGCGACGAGAACGGCGACGATACCGGCAAAGGCGAGGAGCCAAAGACGGGAAATGGTTCGGCGATGGTTTTCGTTGGTCATGGAAAAAGGTTCCGGAGGCGGGGTTTGAGGGCAACCTACCGCGCTGGGAGGTCGCGAGGTCTGTATCGTATCAAAAAGGGGCGCGTTCTACAAGGGGAAAATGCCGTCCTCCTTCGTAGAAGGACTCTAGTCACAGATTTGACGCAAATTCCTTGGCAATTTTTGAATAGATCGTTTTCTGGACCGTCCGAGAACACCGATAGGACGGAGTTCCCCCTTCCCCTTTCGCCCCGGAATTTCAAATCGTTTCTTGTTTTTATTAATCGAATTATTTAAAAACCAAACCAGTCATGGTATCGAGTTGTTCGCCGGAATAAACAATCACCATTTCCTACTCATCTAGGCGGATATACTCCTTTTCATCCCGACGGCGGGACAGGACGACCGATAGGACGGCGATGTCGGCCGGGGTGACGCCCGGGACACGCGAGGCCTGGCCGAGGTTTTCGGGACGGATTCGGGAGAGCTTCTCTCTCGATTCGAAGCGAAGCGCCGGAATGGAGGCATAGTCGAGATCCCGGGGGATTCGCATCGCCTCCTGCCTACGCATCTGGGCCGCACGCCGCTCCTCCATCCCGATGTAGCCCCGATAGCGGACCGCCAGTTCGATCTCCCGGATCAGCCGGGGCGGCAGCGGCCTGGCGCCGGGAAGAGAGGCATAGCCGTTCCCATCGCGGCAGAGGAGCGAGGAAAGCGGAATGCCGCGATCACGGGTTTCGTCGAGCCGGCGAACCTCCTCTTCGACAAGCTGCCGCTCGTAAGCCGCCGCCGCGAGGACGGGTTCGGGGACGATTCCGACCTCCCGGGCGCGGTCCAGCAGCCGGAAACGGGCGCCGTCCTGCCGCAGCAGGAGCCGGTGCTCCGCTCGGGAGGTGAACATGCGGTAGGGTTCGTTGGTTCCCTTGGTGACGAGGTCGTCGACCATCACGCCCATGTAGGCTTCGTCGCGGGGCAGGACGAGCGGGTCGAGGCCGCGGAGGGAACGGACGGCGTTGACCCCGGCAAGGAAACCCTGCGCGGCGGCCTCCTCGTACCCCGTCGTGCCGTTCACCTGGCCGGCGAGGAAGAGACCGTGGACAAGTTTCGACTCGAGCGAGGGAAAGAGGTCCCGCGGATCGTAGAAATCGTACTCGATGGCGTAGGCGTAGGCCGCGAATCGCGCCTTCTCCAGCCCGGGAACCGAGCGTACCATTCGCTCCTGGATATCGCGGGGAAGGCTCGTCGAGAGTCCGTTGGGGTAGACCAGGTTCCGGGCCGGGTCGCCGGATTCGGGCTCCAGGAAGACGTGATGCTCCGTCCGGTCGGAGAATTTCACCACCTTGTCCTCGAACGAAGGGCAGTAGCGCGGACCGACGCCCACGATGTCGCCGCCGTAGAGGGCCGTCTGGTCGAGGTTTTCGCGCACGATCCGGCAGGTCTCCTCCGTCGTGTGCGTCGCGCGGCACGGCGTCTGCGGTGCGCCTTCGGGAACCGATGTCCAGCCGGCTGCGCGATAGCGGAGCAGTGAGGACGCTTCGGCGTGTTCCACGTGGAACACCGGGTCGGTAGAAGCAGGACTCGTAGGAGATGGGACAGGAAGAACAGGTGTGTGTTCCACGTGGAACACCGGGTCGGTAGAAGCAAGACTCGTAGGAGATGGGACAGAAAGAACAGGAGTGTGTTCCACGTGGAACACCGAGTCGGCAGATCCTCCCTCTCCGAAGAACAAGGTCGCCTCAAAGGAAAGAAAGGGAATCGGATCGGTTTCGCCATCCTGTCGGGTGGTCCGCGACCAGTCGATGGTGGCGGGGTCCAGACGTGGCGGGGTCCCGGTCTTGAGACGTTCCACGTGGAACATCGCCTTCCGGAGCTGGTCGGCGAGCGGATTGGAGGCCGGCTGCCCGTTGCCTCCGCCGGGAAAGGATTCGTGGCCAATATGGATGGTACCGCGGAGGAAGGTTCCGGCGGAAAGGATCACGCGCGATGCGCGAATCTCCCCATGGCGGAGGGTGGCGACGCCACGGACGATATCCCCTTGCAGAAGAAGCGCGACAACCTCGTCCTCGATGACGGCGAGTCCCGGGGTATCCTCCAGAACGGCGCGCATGCGCCCTTTGTAGACGTACTTGTCGCACTGGACCCGGTTCGCCCGGACGGCGGGCCCGCGGCGCGTATTGAGGACGCGGAACTGGAGTCCGGCATAGTCCGCGTTGCGCGCCATTTCGCCGCCCAGCGCGTCGAGCTCGAAGACGAGGTGGGACTTGGCGATGCCGCCGATCGAGGGATTGCACGGCATGGCGGCGATCTTGTCGGGGCGCAGCGTGAGCAGGAGGGTTCGTGCGCCCAGGCGTGCCGCAGCGAGCGCGGCTTCCGCGCCGGCATGGCCGCCGCCGACCACGACGACGTCCGCGTCGCGGTCCATCGTGCTTTCGGGAAGATTCGGACGCATTTTTAGGAAATGAAATATATAAATCGATTTATTTTATTTCTTCCCGCAATCGTCGCTCGACGGCCGCGAAGACCTCCTCCACGGAGAGCGCCTCCATGCAGGCGAACCGCCGGCAGGGCTTGGTGTAGCCGAACATGGAGCAGGGGGAGCAGGGGAGGGGATGGCGGAGCGCCTCGCCGGCGTCGGAGGGCGGCCCCCACTTGAGCGGATCGCTGGGGCCGAAGAGGACGACGGCCGGAGTGCCCGCGGCGACAGAAAGATGGGCGACGCCGGAATCGGGGCCGACGACGAGCGCAGCGCGGGCGCAGACCGAGGCGACCTGCGCGAGGGAGAGCCGGCCGCCGAGGTCGATGGCTCCGGACGCGGCGGCGACGGCGGCGACGTCCGCGCGATCGGCCGCGGAGCCGAGCAGGACCGAGGGCAGCGCGAGGCGCTCCCGAAGGGCGCGGGCGAGCGCGGCGAAGCGTTCGGCGGGCCAGCGCTTGCAGGGCGCGGAGCCGCCGACGTGGAGGGCGACGAAACGGGCGGGCAGCTCCGTGGGAGGGGGAGGGAGGAGGGAGGACGGGAGGATGCCGAGGCGGGGCGGGAGTTCGACGGGGCCGCCGAGGGCGGCGGCGACGAGGCGGCCGAAGAGCGCGTCCTCGGGGTCCTGCTGGTCGTAGGGGACGGTGTGCGTGTAGAGGCCGAGACGAACGGGGGAGGCGTTGAAGCCGATGCGGAGCGGGGCGCGGGTCAGAGCCGCCAGGACGGCCGAGAAGCGGTGGAACTGCTCGGCGTCGAGAGCGGCCGCGTAGCGGGCGCGGCGAAGGGCGAAGAGGACGGAGAGGGGGCGGGCGTCGTAGCGAAGGACTCGATCGACGAGGCCGGACGCCTCGAAGAGCGCGGCGTTGCGGCCTTCGCAGAGGACATCGACGGGATGGCCCGGAAGCGCCCTGCGGAGGGCGGAGAGGGCGGGAAGGAGCAGCACGGCGTCGCCGATGCCTCCGGGGCGGAGAAAGAGGACGCGTCCGCCGGGGAAGTCGCGCAGCGTGCGGCGTTCGGGCTCGCGCTGCGGGCGGGAGAACAGGGCGCAGAGCGGGGGGCCGGCCAGGGCGTCGAGCCGCTTGAGGATCCGGACGCGGGCGCTCATGGAGCGTCGGCCTCCTCCGGGGAGGAACCGGGATCGTTGGCGAGGAGTTCGCGCGGAACCTCGGTCCCCGCCTCGATGCGCGAGAGGAGGGCGAGCGCGAGGGACGCCGAGCGGTGGAGGGAGCGGGCGGAGATCTTGTCCAGCGTGTCCTCGGCCGTGTGCCAGTAGTCATGGCGGCCCGCGGCGGAGCCGTACTCGAAGTCGATGAAGTCGATGGCGGAGAAGTTCCGGGCGATGAACGGAACGTGGTCGTCGATCGTCCAGGACGTGGCGAGGGTCACGATGGGGAGATCGTCGCGTTCCTCGGCCGCGCGCATGGCCGCGCGGGCGAGCCAGACGGAGGAGTTGCGCGGAATGTCGATGCGGAGGTTGCGGTCGCCGACCATGTCCAGGACGATGCAGGCCAGGAGCGGCGGCGGCGGGATGCGCCCCGGCGATCGGTCCCTTGCCTCCCGCCAGAGTTCCTCGTAGTGGCGGGCGAGGCGGCTGGAGCCATGGAGGCCGTCGAAGGGAGGGGAGTCGAGATGGTAGGAGCCGACGGCCTCCTCGCCGTCGACGAAGGCGAGGCGAACCGTGTTGCGCAGACGGAGTCGATGGGAGACGAAGTGCTCCGCGAGCCCGAGGAGGATTCCCACGGAGGAACCGCCGTCGTTGGCCCCCTGGAAGCCGGGGATGCCGGACTTGGTGTCGTAGTGGGAGACGAGCAGGACCGTCTGACCGGAGGTACCGGGGAAGTCGACGTAGATGTTGCAAAACGTCTTGCGGCCCTGCGGCGTCGTCTCGGTCCAGCAGTCCGCCTCGGGCCGGAGTCCCATCCGTTTGAGCTCCTGGGCGATCCACCGGGAGGCGCGCGCGGCACCGAGCGTCCCCGCATCGCGCGGGGAGGCGGTCTTCACGAGGTCCGCGACGTACTCGTACATGCCGAGGCCCGCGTCGTTCGGGAGGACGTCCCACGCGACCTCCCGGGGGGTCCGGGAACGGCCGCACCCCGCCACCGCCGCAAGAAGGGCGGCGAGGGCGAGGGCGGAAACGGCGCGCGGGACGCGCGCGGGGGAGGGGAACCGGCGCATGGGGCCGATTCTAGCAGAAGCGCCGCCCCGTCCGCAAGGCCGCGGACGCGGGACGGGCTTCGGCGGGGCTAGCCGATCTCGATGCGGCGGGGCTGGTTCTCGGGGCGCTTGGCGACGAAGACGCGCAGCACGCCGTTCTCGACCGTGGCCTTGATCGTGGCGGGGTCGGCCAGTTCGGGCAGGTCGACGGACACCGCGTAGTTGAGGTCGGGGTCGAACTCGCGGATCGACTCGCGGTAGCCGGCCGGTTTCTCGGCGGGCTTCTTGTTGGTGCGGAGGCGGAGCGTGCGGCCGTCGACGTGCAGGTCGACGTCGCCCTTGCCGGCGCCGGGGACCTCGAAGGTGATGTCGTAGCCCTCGGGACGCTCGGCCATGTAGACCGCGGGAGTGGCGCAGGTTTCGTTGCAGGTGCAGGTGTTGCTCATGGGAAGATCCTTTCCTTTTCGATTTCTTGTGTTCGGGGTGGGTTTGCGGTCGCGCTAGCCGCAGGCGATCGCGATGCGGTGCGCGGGGATCTCGACCTTCTTGGGGAGGTCGACCCGCAGGATGCCGTCGCGGAACGCGGCGGAGGCCTTCGTCTCGTCCACGCGGAACGGGAGCTCGATCTTGCGGATCCAGGCGGGGTTGCGGTGCTCGGAGGCGCCGTCCTTGGCGTCGGGTTCCGCCGGATGGTCGGCGAGGACCACGGCCGCGTTCTCGATCGTGAGGTCGACGTCCTTGGCCGTGCGGCCGGGAAGCAGGACCTCCAGGCGGATCGCGCTATCGTCCGTGAAGACGTTCACGGGCGGGAAGCGGCCGGCGGCGCGATTCTCGAGATTCTTCCACACGTGGTGGAACTGGTCGGTGTCGATGTTCAGCAGATCGTGGAGAAGTCCCCACGGGGTCATGTCGAAGAGCGTGTTCATGGCGTTGTTTTCCTTTCCGCCCCTCTTCGGGGCCTTGTTTTGTTGACGCCCTTTCTAGCGCATGCGCCGTGCCAACCCGGCTGCCATGCCTACGTCCGCCTAGAAAAGGAATCCAGAAAGTGACATTTTGTCACGATTGTGGAAAAATGTCATTTCTCTGTGACAAAATAGAGCGAAATGAACGATTTCGCTGAAGCAATATTTCTACATTGAAAAGCAACAAATAATAATCTTTCTATGTAAAAAATCTGCTTTCTTTCTCCTTTTTTCATTGTATTTCCTTCTTGTGGCCGTTGTTGTTCCTTCGGTTCTTCATTCGAAAACAAGTCATTTCGTTCCAGATATTTGTGCAAAAACACAGAAACGAGATTCCTGAAGTCGAATCCATTTTCGATTTGACGAGTTTCGCAAGTTCCGCTATCCTATGCGGTTCTTTCAAACAAAGAATTTCTCCATGACCGTCCGTCGCCGCGTCCTTTGCCTCGCGCTTCTCGCCGTCCTTGTTGCGGCGGGGGTCCTCGTCTACCTGTACCTGCCGCGATCTCCGAAGCTTGCGGACGGCAAGATGCGGTTCGCCATCTGCCAATACGACTCGCGTCCGGGTTTCATCCAATGGAGCATCCGGCATGCGCTCTCCTATGCGCAGGAGGCGGCCGACCACGGCGCCGGGTTCATCGTGCTGCCGGAATACTCGTTCTGCACGGCCGACGACACGCTGAACGGGAACGCCTTCTTCTACTTTCGAAAGAAGGCCGCCAAGATTCAAAGACGTCTCTCCGCCTTTTCCCGTAGAAACCGATGCTATCTTCTCGTCAACATCCCGTACGAGGAAAGCGGAAAGATCAAAGAGGGGGAACTGCTCCCTCCACGGAAAAACCGGTCGCTTCTCTTCGATCCCTCGGGACGGATCGTCGCGAAATACGAAAAGAGGAACATCGCCTTTCTCGACTCGTTCGGAGGCGTCCGGCGCGGGGATTCGGAAGCGCTCGTCGAGCTGCCGTTCGGAAAGGTGGGGCTGATGATCTGCCGCGATGCCTCGTACGGGAGAAAGTATCCTTCGTACCGGGAGGCGGACATCGTCATCGTCCAGTTCGCCCATATCACGGACTGGACGTCCGATAAGGAGAGGGACCCCGCCTGGCTGACCAACGACATGGGGAGTTCTCTCGCGGACTTCCCGAAGGTCGGAAAGCGGCTCGCCCTGTCGTTCCAGCGGCCGACGGCGCTCTTTGCGAACAAGACCGGCTTCGAGCCCGACGGCGGATTCACCGGAGGGTCCTGCGCAATCGGTGCGGACGGAACGATCCTCGCCCGCGCAGGGACGTACGCGGACATTCTGTACATGGACTACGCCCTGGACGAAAACGGGCGGATTCGCATCGACGAACCGCCGGTTCAGGCCCTGAAGAAGGCGGTCCAGGAACCGCGGAAGGAATGAAAAGCCTTCCGCGCGGCGGGGCCGCGCGGAAGGGGCGGGCGAAGAGGAGGAAAGGCGATCGCCTACTCGGGGCGAACGCGGGACGTGCCGTCCGACCCGACGATCAGGCGGGCGCGCATGCCGACGGCGAAGGCGTCCTTGCCGGCGGTCTGGACGACGATGCGCTCGCTGCCGTCGTCGAGCTGGATCGTGATCTCGAGGGCGTTGTGCTTCGTGGTGGCGCCCTTCTCGATCGCGGCGCCCGCGAGCGCGCCTGCGATGCCGCCGAGCGCGCCGCCGACGGTGTGGCCGCGGCCGCCGCCCATGGTGGAGCCGATGGCGGCGCCGGCGACCGCGCCGCCGATGCCGCCGAGCGTGCCGTCGGTGCCTTCGATCGTCACCTGTTCGACGCGGGTGATCGTACCGTGGTAGATCGCCTGCTGGGCGCGGGCGCCGTCGCGGGAGTAGGTCGACCCGGAGAGGTCGGACGCGCAGCCGGGGGCGAGGAGGAGGGCGGTCGCGGCGACCGCGAGGAGGGAGAAACGGGTGGTGGTGTTCATGGGAAGGAATTCTAGACGATTCCGGGATGGGATGCAAGCGGGTGCCGAAAGGAGGCGCCCTTTGTTCCTTAGACGCGGTTTCGGCGCGAAATATTCGCTCCGGCGTTGCAGCGGGGCGAAACTTGGCGTAGAATGGAGGCCGTTCCAAGGAGAATGCCCATGTCCGTCCTTTCCGAATCGCTCGCCGACCTGATCCGCCGCGCCGCCACGGAGCTTCCTCCCGACATCGTCGGGGCGTTGCGCCACGCCCAAGGAGCGGAGGCGGAAGGCTCGTCCGCGTGCGCCGCGCTCGCGACGCTTCTCGAGAACGACGCCGTCGCGCGCGAGGGGTCTGTCCCCGCCTGCCAGGACACGGGCACGCCCACGTTCTGGTTCGACCTTCCGGACGGCACGCCCGTCCTGCCGATTCGGGAGGCCGTCCGAGAGGCCGTGGCGGCCGCCACGGCCGCCGGGCACCTCCGGCTCAACGTGATCGAGGTCCCGTCCGGGCGCCAGGTGTCCTCCAACTTCGCCCCCGGATCGCCCGCGATCCACTTCCGCTTCGGCCCCGCGGGGTCTGTCCCCCGCGCCACGCTCCTGCTCAAGGGCGGCGGCAGCGAGAACCAGAGCCGCCAGTACTCGCTCCCCGACGACGGGCTCGGGGCGGGGCGCGACCTCGAGGGGGTGCGGCGCTGTGCGCTCGACGCCGTCTGGCGCGCCCAGGGCGGGGGCTGCGCCCCCGGCGTCCTCGGCGTTTGCATCGGCGGCGACCGCGCCGGCGCGTACGCC